>JAGDAG010000187.1 GCA_017959625.1 Abditibacteriota bacterium
CCAGAAAAATCCTTCAAGGGTAAGCCAAGTGGCGGCGCCGGCCAGCTGTTCCCGCCGCATTCTTTCAAGCGCATCCCTTGTAATGTTTTCCAAAGGATAAAGAGTAGGCAGCAGCGCTTCGTAATCCGCCTCATTCTTTATAAAGAACGCATAAACCCCCGAGCTTTCCGGATGCAGAGGAGTCCGGGCAGACGTAGCGTTTATCCACAGCTGACGCAGTCTGTCCATTCCCAGCCAGTCGCTTATGCCGTCGGGATACGCAAGCCCTGCGGGAAGCCCTTCGCCCTCCCAGCGTCTGATGGTAAGATCCCACCACGTGGCCCACTCCACAACGGGGAGCCGGTCGGGCTTCCGGAAATCCAGCACGGCGCGGAACCTTTCACGGTCGGTCATCATCTGTCAGTCTTTGTCCCCGTCATCATCGGCTTCGCAGCAGGGAACGGCGTCGGCGTCAAAGGAATCATTGATGTCTTCGTCATCATCGCCATCGGGCAGGCCGTCATAATCTTCTTCGTCGGGCTCTTCGTCTTCCGGGAAGTCGTCTCCGTATTCGTCGCAGCAGTCATGCATACAGGAACAGGGCTTGTCCTCATCCGAAAAATATACGTCCAGAAGTATGTTCATTTTCTTGTTGATCTTCTTCAAAAGCTTTTCCATCCTGGCCAGCTTTTTCTCTGTTTTCTTCAGTTGCTTTTTCATGATAAGCCTCCGGATCAATGGTTTTACACCTCTATTATACACTATTTCCGCCAAAAAAGGCCCTTTGCCATTTTTATCGGAAAACTGTTATAATATTTATACGGTCCGGGAGTCCGGGATCTGTGAGGAAAGGACGTATATGAAGAAGCTTTTATCCGTATTGCTGCTTTTGGCGGCCTGCGCCGCCTTGCGGGCTGCCGATATCAACGGATTTGCGGACGCCGCATTCCGCGGAAAGGGCGGAATGACCGCTCCGTCAAACCGTTTTGAGATAGCCGGGGAATTTCTGGAAGGCAAGACCACCAGGATCAACACCTACGTGGACGACAGGGGCCTGCCCATCATGCTGGGAGGAAAGACCTTCCGGAAGGGCTTCGGCGTCCACGCCGACAGCATTCTCAGGTTCATCCTGCCCGAAAATGCGGTAAGGTTCACCGCCGCCGGGGGAATAGACTCCCACGTCTCCGCCAGCGGGGGCTCCTGCCGGGGCAGCGTATATACCGACGGAAAAAAGGCCGCCGGGTCCCCGGTCATGAAAGGCGACGCCGTTTACGGCTTTGACGTTCCCCTGAAGGGAGCCAAAGTCCTGGAGCTGAGAGTGGACAACGGAGGCGACGGCTACACCTGCGACCACTGGAGCTGGGGCGACCCCGTGATTCTCCTTTCGGACGGCAGACGGATAAGCCTTTCCGATATGGCGGCGGAAAACAGGCTGAGCCTGGAATACCCCTTTCGTTTTACCTTCGGAGGACGGGATTCCCGGGACCTGCTCCCCGGCTGGAGCCTGACCTGCGCCGAAAAACGCCTGAGCGAAACCGAGCTCCTGAAGACCTTCGTATGGTCTGACCCCGAAACGAAGCTCGAAGTAAAGGCGGAGGTCAGGGTCTACGCCGACACCAACGCCCTGGACTATACCCTTTGGTTCACCAACAGGGGCGAAGAAAACACCCCCGTCATCTCTGATATCCGCTGTCTGGACCTGAAGGCGGAAGCGGGGGAACCCGTTCCCGTGCCGGCGTCGTCGGTCCCCTCTCTCCTGATCTTCGACGCCGACCCGCAGGAAAAAACGGAAAACGACGCCCTGCTGATAAGGACGCAGGGGACCATAGGCTGCGTAAGATACTGCATCGACGACTTCCGCCTTTTGCCGGAATATCTTCAGACCGGGAAACCCGTAAAGACCCTTCACCAGGGGCTTAGCTCCTGCTTCGGCGATTACGCCCCCTACTGGACGCTGAAATGGTCCGGCGGAGGCGCGGTATGCGGCATGGGATGGACGGGCAGCTGGTTCACCGAGTTTTCCAGGGACGGCAGAAGCATCAATATGGCAGCGGGACGGGACGGAGTCAATACCTATCTGAAGCCCGGCGAGACCATAAGGAGCCCCCGGATGGTCATGGCCCTGTTCGATACCTCGGACCTGCAGGAAGGCATGAATCTGTTCCGCATGACCATGATAAACCACATCTCTCCCCGGGACGAAAACGGAGACCCCGTATTCCTGCCCCTGGCGGCCACCCTGTCCGGCAAGGAATCCAACGCCTCCACGGAAACCATAGACCGGGAATATATACGCTCTATGCGGGACCTGAGCTTTGAGACCACCTGGTTCGACGCCTGGTACCAGCAGGACGGTTTTCCAGCCTGTATGGGGAACCTGCACTACCCCGTGGGGGACACGGCGGACAAAAAGCGCTACCCCCACAGCCTGAAGCCCCTTACGGACCTGTCCCGCGCCTACGGCAAAACGAACCTGGTATGGTTCGGCCCCGAAACGGTGAACGGCGCCTCGTTTATCGCCCGGGAGCATCCCGAATACGTGATGTGGAACCGGGACCGGACAATGGGCTTTTACGCCCTTTCCGACCCGGAGGCCAGAGAGTATATAGAGGGCATCCTGGGCAAACTCATCAAAGACTGGAAGATAACCTATTTCCGCACCGATTCCTCCACGGACCGGTGGTGCATGTATGATCACGCGGGAGAGACTGCCCCGGACAGGCAGGGCATATACGAAGACATATTCGTCTCTTCGCTGTATTCCTTCTGGGACGAACTGAGAGAGCAGAACCCGGGGCTCATAATAGACAACTGCGCCGGCGGCGGCACCAGGATAGACGTAGAGCTTATGAGCCGCAGCATAAACATGGCGCGCTCGGATTCCAGCGTGTGGGTGCTGTTTGACGATCTGGGCTCCGCCATGCTCAACCAGCAGATAACAAGCAACCTGAACTTTTATATCCCCTGGTCCCTGTGCGCCACCCTGGCCAAGACCCCCTATTCCATGCGGAGCTGCTTCAATACCGGCCTGGCGTATATAGGGGACCCCCGGGAGGAGGACTGCGACAAGAAAGAACTGGAGAAGGGCCTGCAGGAATGCCTCCGGCTGCGAAAATACCATCTGGGGCATTTTTACACCCTGTTCACTCAGGACAACACCGCGGGCTCGTGGATGGCGTGGCAGTATTCAAGGCCGGAAAAGGACGACGGCTATTTCGTGATATTCCGCAGGGAAGAGTCGCCCTTCGGCTCCCTCACCGTAGAGCCCAGGAACATAAGGCCGGACAAGAAATACCGGGTGGACATATACAGGACCTACGACCTTGAGAAGTCGGTCATCATGAAGGGCAGCGAGCTGGCGGAGTTTACGGCGGCCATAAGCGAAAAGCCGGGCAGCCTGCTGGCGGAATACTATCCGGCAGAATAAAAAAACGGGGCTTTCTTAAAGCCCCGTTTTTTTTGCTTTGCGGAAAGCCCTTGTTACAAGGCCGCGGAAGCGCTGCGGCAGGCAGCCGGGATCAGCGTATCCGCCCCCCGGTATATTCCTTCCACCTGTCGTGTATCCACAGCCAGCTTGAAGGGTGCCTTCTTATCTCCTGTTCTATGGCGTCGTTCACCAGCTGGGTCAGGGCCGCTCTGTCCTTTTCCCTGTCCCCCGAAGGGGCAAATTCTATAGGGGGATAAAAGCTCACGGTATATTTCAGCAGGCCGTTCCTTACGCAGAAGCAGGGCACTATGGGGGCCCCCGTCTGAAGGCTGAAGGCCGCGGTGCCCACGCTGGTTTTTGCCGGAAGCCCGAAAAACCGGCTGTCTATACCCTTATAATCATGCTGATCCGGCAGGATCCCCAGCCCTTCGCCGTTACGCAAAAGATGGATGATGCCCGAAAGAGAAGCGTTTTTGTCATACACTTTGTAGCCGCCGCTGTTGCGTATCCTGTTGGTAAGCTCGGTGGTGTCGGCGCGGTCGCTGTTTCTTGCCACTACCGAAAGCCCCACGCCCATATCCGCGATCTTTCTTCCCAGTATCTCCCAGTTGCCGAGATGGGCCGTAAGAAATATCACCCCTTTCCCCCCGGCGCAGGCCTTTCGCATATATTCTTCCCCTTCAACGTCAACGTCTATAGCGGCAAGCCCCTTTTTATCCAGCCAGAAAAACATAAAGAACTCATATACGAAGTTGGTAAGGGTCTCCTTTATGATGCCGTTTCTTTCCTTTTCCGAATAAGCGTCTCCGAAAGCAAGAAAAAGGTTTTTGCGGGCAGCCTTTATCCTGCGTTTCCCGAAACAGTAGTAAAACAGCGCAAGGGCCCGGGACCTTTTCATCATGGTCTCCGGGGAAAGACGGTAGGTATATCGGGCAAACGCTTCAAAGGTGGTCTGCCCCAGTCTGTTGACGGCTCTTTTTATAAAACGGGGAGTCTTCATAACAAAAAATGGGCTGCCTTGCCGGCAGCCCGCAGATTCAGATCTTTTTCCAGATGAGCGTGGCGTTCTGGCCGCCGAAACCGAAGGAGTTTTTCATGGCGATATGCACCTTCTTTTCTCTGGCTGTTTTGGGCACGTAATCCAGCCGGCACCTTTCGTCCACGTTCTCCAGGTTTCTTGTAGGATGCACTATCCCCGTCTGAAGGGTCTTTATGCAGGCGATGCTTTCCACCGCCCCCGCGGCGCCCAGAAGGTGCCCGATCATAGACTTGGTAGAGGAAACGCACACCTTTTCCGCAGCCGGCCCCAGGGCCGTTTCGATGGCTGCGGATTCCTCCACGTCGCCCAAAGGGGTGGAGGTGCCGTGGGCGTTGATGTAATCGATGCTTTCCGGAGCGATCTTTGCGCAGGCGATAGCATTCTTCATGCTGCGCACCGCTCCTTCCCTGCTGATAGCCACCATATCGCAGGCGTCGGCGCTGCAGCCGTAGCCGATAAGCTCGGCGTATATCTTTGCGCCTCTTTTCACGGCATGGCCGAGGTCCTCAAGCAGCAGCACTCCGGAGCCCTCCCCCATGACAAAGCCGTCCCGGTCTCTGTCAAAGGGCCGCGAAGCATGCTCGGGATCGTCGTTGCGGAAAGAAAAAGCCTTCATGGAGCTGAAACCGGCGCAGGCAAGGGGGTTGATGGCCGCTTCCGCGCCGCCGCACAGCATGGCGTCGGCGTCTCCGCGTTTGATCATATGGAAGCTTTCGCCTATGGCGTGGCACGAGGTGGCGCAGGCGGTGACTATACCCATATTGGGCCCTTTGGCGCCGGTGACTATAGCGGTAAGGCCGGACGCCATATTGGATATGAGCATGGGGACAAAAAACGGGCTTACCCGCAGCGGCCCCTTGTTCATGAGCACCTCGGTCTGCTTTTCCCAGGTCTCGTTCCCGCCTATGCCCGAGCCTATGATGACGCCTATGCGGGCCGCGGTCTCGTCGTTGATCTCAAAGCCGGAATCCCGGAGAGCCTCAAGGGCGGCGCTGGCGGCATACTGCGTAAAGGTATCGGTCCTTTTGACCAGCTTTACGTCCAGATACCGGGCGGGATCGTAATCCTTTATTTCCGCAGCGATCCTGCAACGGTGTTCAGAAGCGTCAAAGCGGGTTATCCCTCCCACAGCGTTTCTGCCGTTCACAAGATTGTCCCACAGAGTATCGGGGTCCGCTCCCAGAGGAGTGATGGCGCCGATCCCGGTGACAACGACTCTTTTTTCAGGCATATTCTTCTCCCATAACAAGGCACATCCTTAAAAAATATATAAGCGGCAAAGCCGCGGTAAAGTCAAAATAACGCCCCTCCGGAGAGGGACGTGGGCAAGATCAGTTGCTCATCTTGCCGCTGATATAATTTACAGCATCACCAACGGTCTTGATGCTTGCTGAATCTTCGTCAGGAATCTGTATGTCGAACTCGTCCTCAAAGCCGATCACCAGATCCACGACGTCAAGGGAATCGGCGCCCAGGTCTTCCACGAAGCTGGAGCTTTCCTCGATCTGGCTCTCGTTTACTTTGAGCTTGTCAACAACAACCTTCTTAACTCTATCAAAAATTTCGGCCATTTTATGTCCTCCGATAGTATTTTATAAAAGCCCGAAGGCATTTATAGCAAGTAAGTCACATCGCCATGCCGCCATCCACAGGTATCACAACGCCTGTCAGATAGTCGCTCATGGGCGAAGCAAGAAACAACACTGTATCGGCCACGTTCTCCGGTGTCCCCAGGGTCTGCAGGGGGATCATTTCCGCAGCCTTCTTTTTGGCTTCTTCGGATATCTCTTCCGTCATTACCGTCTGTATGAAGCCGGGAGCCACGGCGTTGGCGGTGATACCGCGTTTGCCGTATTCCTTGGCAATGGTTTTCGTAAGGGCTATGACCCCTGCCTTGGAGGCGGAATAATTCGCCTGTCCGGCATTTCCCATGATGCCCATCACCGAGGCCATGCTGATTATTTTCCCGCTTCTCTGGCGGGCCATCTGCTTCAGCGCAGCCTTTGAGCAGTTGAAAACGCCCTTGAGGTTGGTATCCAGCACCATATCCCATTCCTTTTCCGACATCCTCAGCATCAGATTGTCTCTGGTGATGCCGGCATTGTTCACAAGGATATCCAGCCTGCCCCACTTTTCAACGACGGCGGACACCCAGCCCTCCGCCGTGCCTGCGTCGGCAACGCTGCCCTGAAGGGCAAAGGCCTCGCCGCCGCCGGCGGCCACTTCTTCGGCGACCTTCCGGGCGTCTTCTTCGTTGTAATCGACTATGCAGATCTTTGCCCCGCAGGAAGCAAGCTTCAGACAGATCGCTCTGCCTATACCTTTTCCGCCGCGGCCCGCGCCGGTCACCAGCGCAACTTTTTCCTTTAACATCATCTGCACCTCTTAAATACGATCATACCTAATTATACAATATTGCCCGCCTGATGTCAAGAATCAGTCTCCGAGCTTGTCTATATCGGCCATGCAGCCTATGCTGACCACCGGGACGTCCGGAAGGGTTTTTCCTATAAGCCCCGCCAGCACCGAACCGCTTCCCAGCTCCACAAAGGCCTCCGCGCCCATCTCCTTCATTTTGAGCACGCTTTCCGTCCAGCGCACGGAGCCGGTGAGCTGCTTTTTCAGATTTCGCTTCACTTCTTCGGGCTCTGTTTCAGGCAGGGCCTCCGCGTTGCTCACCACCGGCGCCGCGCAGGGAGAAAAGACGGTTTCTTCCAGGGCAGATGCCAGCCCCTCCGCAGCGTCGTTCATAAGAGGCGAATGGAACCCGCCGGAGACCCGCAGGAAGACCACCCTCCGCGCTCCCGCTTCCTTGAAAAGAGGCTCCGCCTCCGAAAGAGCGGCCTTTTCGCCGGAGACCACGGTCTGAAGAGGCGAATTGAAGTTCGCCGGGACGCACACGCCCTTCACATTTTTGCAGACTTCCGTCACCGCTTCGGGGCCAAGGCCTATCACCGCCGCCATGGCGCCGGGATTTGCCTCTGCGCATTCCTCCATAAGAGCGGCCCTTCTGCCGATGAGGCGCAGGCCTTCCGAAAAGGAAAAGGCGCCGGCGGCATACAGGGCGGCGTATTCTCCCGCCGAATGCCCCGCGCACACTATAGGCTGCGCTTTTTCCCGCACTGCCTCAAAGGCGGCGCAGGAGACCAGATAAAGAGCCGGCTGAGTGTTCACCGTTCTGCCAAGAAGCTCTCCGGGCCCCCGGAAGCAAAGCTCCGAAAGAGCCCCGCCGGCCTCCCCGAACAAACGGGCGGATGCGGGGCATTTCAGAAAGTCTTCCCCCATCCCCACGGCCTGCGAGCCCTGGCCGGGAAACACGAACGCAAGTTTTTTGCCTAATATGCCCATTTCATTATACCCGACGCCCAGGTGAGCCCCGCGCCGAAGCCGCAGACTGCCACCAGATCGCCTTTTTTGATGCGCCCCTGTTCCCAGGCCTCGCAGAGGGCCAGGGGAACGGAAGCGCCGGAGGTGTTACCGTATTTGTGGAGATTCACAAAGACCCTGTCCATAGGTATCCCCACCCGTTTCGCCGAGGAATCGATGATGCGGATGTTGGCCTGATGGGGCACGAACAGATCGACTTCCTCCGGCGCCACGTTGTTGCGGCGGAACAGCTTTGAAAGGGTCTCCGACTGTATCTTTACGGCAAACTTGAATACCTCCTGCCCCGCCATGAATATCTTGTTGCGGCCTGCTTCAAGCCCCTCCCGGGTAAGAGGCGTCCGGCTGCCTCCTTCGGGGATGTACAGATAGCGGGAACCGGAGCCGTCGGCTCCCAGATCGAAATCGATGATCCCGTATTCCCCTTCGTGTTCGCCTATCACCGCGGCGCCGCAGCCGTCCCCGAAAAGCACGCAGGTGCTCCTGTCGTGCCAGTTGGCTATACGGCTCAGGACGTCCACTCCGATAACGAGTATCCTTTTATAAAGGCCCGAACGGATAAAGCCGAAAGCGCAGGCGGCGCTGTAGACCCAGCCGGAGCAGGCAGCCTTGAGATCAAAGGCGGCGGCCCGGATGAGCCCCAGGCGGTCCTGGACTATGCCCGCAACACCCGGGAGAGGATAATCGGGAGTTACGGTAGCCACTATCACCATATCTATATCCTCGGGGGCGGAGCCGCTCCTCTGCATCGCCTGCTCCGCGGCCTCCACGGCCAGGTCGGAGCAGCATATATGGTCGGGGCAGATGCGCCGCTCTTTTATGCCCGTTCTGGAGGTGATCCATTCGTCGCTGGTATCGACCATTTTTTCCAGGTCGCTGTTGGTGAGGACCTTCTCCGGAACACCCTTTCCCACGCCGAGAATAGCGATTTTTTTGTTGTTAAGCATCGGTATTTATCCTTTTGATAATCATATTCGGACACGTGATATACAGTAATATTTTACCACGAAAGCGGCAAAAATCATAGTGGCGCTTGCAAAAATCTCCCGCAGATAGTATATTAAATATGTAGCATCCTGAAAGAGAGGCGGTATCCTGAAGCTTTCGGCAGTGACAGTCAGCTGGTACTCGCAGGATCTGGTGAAAAGACTGCTTGCTTCCGCTGAGAAATATCCTCCCTCATGCAGCTGGGAGATGATAATAGTGAACAACGGCTCCCCGGATCTGGATCCGGGGGATTTCGTTCGCCCCAACGTCCGGACGATCTGCTGCAGCGAGAACCACAAATACGCCCGGGGAAACAATATCGGCATCGCGGAAGCCCGGGGGGAATATATACTTCTGGTGAACCCGGATATAGAATTCACCGAGGGCGCCGTAGACGTCCTTGCGGATTTTCTGGATTCCCGCAGTGAATACGGGGCGGCGTGCCCGCGGCTCATACTTCCCGACGGCTCCACGGACAGGTCAATAAGAGGTTTTCCGTATCTTTTGCCTCTGGCGCTTTCGTATTTTCATATACCGTCGGCGTATCTCATGCCGGGCTTCGATTACGGCAGAGAGGCGGACGTGCTGCAGCCCATGACCAGCAGCCTGCTCATACGGAGAGAAGTGCTGGAGAGGCTGGGAGGCTTTGACGAACGCTTTCCCATATTCTTCAACGACGTGGATCTGCTCTACAGGGCCAGCCTCGAGGGCGTCAAAATACGGTATCTGCCCTCCTCCCGCATGAAGCATATACACGGAGGCTCCACAAAAAGAGCGGACCCCGCCCTTATGAAACGGGAATCCTGCCGCTCGCTGGCAGCCTTTTACCAAAAGCATTTCACGAAACGCTACGGAAAAACCGGCGTCGCCCTGTTTTCGGCAGCCGTGGGGCTTATAACTCCAAAGGAGAACAAAAAATGACACACCCGCTGATAATAAGCATAGTCACCTGGAACAACCGGCCGTAGATAGACGGCCTTCTGGAATCCCTTTCCCAGCAGAAGGGGCTTCCCGCCGGGACCGGGGTGGTGGTCTCCGACAACGCCTCGGAAGACGGCACCGCGGAAGCGGTGCGCCAGGGCTATGAAGACAGAGTGCTGCTTTTGGAAAACGAAACCAACCTGGGCTTCGGCAGGGCCCATAACAGGGTGTTCAAAAACATAGACGCCGATTTTTACCTGCTGCTGAACCCCGACTGCTATTTTGAAGATCCCCGGGCTATAAAAAAGCTTCTGGAATACGCCTGGGCAAACCCCGACGCCTGGATAATCGGCCCGAAGCTGCTGAACCCGGACAACACCCTGCAGTATTCGGCCCGCAGCTTTCCAGACCCCAGGGCCACCCTGTTCCGGAACACCTTTCTGGGAAGGCTTTTCCCGGGCAACAAATACGTTAAAGAATACCTGAAAACGGACATAGACCACAACGAGATCAATCCAGCCGACTGGCTGTCCGGAGCGGCGATGCTCATACGAAGGGAGCTCATCGAACAGACCGGAGGCTTTGACCCCAGATATTTTATGTACGTGGAGGATATGGACCTTTGCAGGGAATGCTCCCTTCTGGACAGGGGAGTGATGTATTTTCCGGATTCGGTGGTTTATCACAGGATAGGCGCCTCCAGCGACAAAGCCCCCAGAGAGATGATTTACGCCCATCACCGCAGCATGCTGCTTTATTACCAAAAGTTTGCCGGCCCCTGGGAAAAGCTGTTTCTTTCGCCCCTGGTGGCTCTGGCTCTTGCAGTGAGACGGACTCTTATGATAGCGGAGCTGTGACCGAAAGCTCCCCGGCGTAAAAAAGCGGATGCCTGACGGAAGTCCGGCAGGCTCTTGTTTTTGCCGCCGGAGATCACGAAAAAACGCGCCGCCGGAAAACCGGCGGCGCCTTTGTTTACAGCTTTATCTTTCGGGCCATCTCCGCCAGGGCGGAGGATATCCCCAGGGTCTGGGGACACACCGCCTCGCAGGAGCGGCAGCCTATACAGGCGGAAGGACGTTTTTCCTCCGGCAGGCTCATCAGGGCCATGGGGGCCAGAAAGCCTCCGCCGCTGAAATTGTGTTCGTTATACAAAGCCAGCAGGGAGGGTATGTCCAGTTCTTTGGGGCAGTGGCTCACGCAGTATCTGCAGGCCGTGCAGGGCAGCGTTTTTGCTGCGGTCATTTTAGCTGCGGCGTCAAAAAGCAGCGCCCGTTCCTTTTGGTCAAGGGGCTTATCTTCTTCAAAGGTCTTTACGTTCTCTTCCAGCTGCTTCATATCCGACATCCCCGAAAGGGTGACGCATACTTCAGGCACCGACTGTATGAAACGGAAGCACCAGCCTGCCGCCGTTTCGCCGGGCCGCGCCTTTTTCTGCGCTTCCTCCGTCTCCGGCGGGAGCCGCAGCAGCATACCGCCCCTCACCGGCTCCATGACCCACACCGGCAGCCCCAGGCTGCGGCACAGTTCCACTTTTTTCCGGGCCTTCTGAAACTCCCAGTCCAGCCAGTTCAGCTGTATCTGGCAGAATTCCATGCGGTCGCCGTATTTCTCCAGAAAGCGTTCCATCACCTCCAGGCTCCCGTGGACGGAGAACCCCAGGTGGCGTATCCGCCCCAGATCCTTCTGCTTTGCAAAATAGCCGTATATGCCGAACTTCGGGTCCAGATACTGGTTTATGTTCAGCTCGCACACGTTGTGTATCAGATAAAAATCAAAATAGTCTCTTTCGCATTTTTTCAGCTGCTCGTTGAATATCTTTTCGGCAAAGGGCATATTCGAAACGTCGTAGCCCGGAAACTTGTCCGCCAGATAATAGCTGTCCCTGGGGTAAGGCCGCAGCGCCCCGGTTATGGCGTATTCGGCATTGCCGCCGTGGTAGCCCCAGGCGGTGTCGTAATAGTTTATCCCTTTTTCCATGGCGGCGGCGACCATCCTGTTCACCGCTTCGCAGTCGGGCTTTGAGTCGTTTCCGCCGATGACCGGGAGGCGCATGGTCCCGAAACCCAGGGCGGAAAGCTTCATTCCTTTGAAATCCTTGTAAATCATACCGTTCTCCTTTTATCTTTTCCTCAGATCCGCATAGGCGCCGCAGACCCCGGCGCAAAGGGTAAACTCCAGAGCCTTTCCCTTTCCCGCTCCGAAATCCGCTTTGGCCCCGGGCTCCAGCATGGCCTTGTATTCACCGGGCTCCAGTTCCAGACGGGTCAGGGCTCCCCAGGGCAGGCTGTATTCATTGCCGCCGGCCTTCAGAAGCGCGCTGCCTTCCCTGTATGAAAAGCGCCCGCAGGGGCTGATCACCTGCCCCAGCCTGATGATACAGTCATTTTCAAACACCTGCCTGGCCGCCTCCGGCTCCACGGAGGACAGCACTCCCAGATGGGGTATCATGAACACCGAATCCACCGCAAGCATGGTCACCCCCTCGGGGGCAAAGGCGTCGATCATCATACGGGCGGCCTGGTCTCTTTCCGGAGCGTGGCTCAAAACGCCGCCGCTGCCTATGATGAGGTCCAGCGAAGGCATTTTCACCAAAGTGCCGCCGCTGCCCTTCTGATCCACTATCTCGCCCATCTGCCGCACCGTCTGCACTCCCACCAGGGAACGGGCCAGGCTCTTGTGGTGCTCCAGGCTCAGCCGGAGGGCCTCCCGGGCCGCCGCCTGTTCTATGGCAAGCTCCTCCCGGGTCATGGGGATGATGGTGGGCCTTATCATTTTGTTGCGCAGCACGTTGCGGAGCCTTTCGTCGGTTATCTCAAAATCCAGGTGCCTTTTTATGTTTTCGCAGCCGGCTTCAAAAAGCACGTTCCCCACGGAATAGCTCATGCCCAGATTGGCGCTCACCGTGCGGGTATAGCGTCCGCCGAACACCGAAAAAACGTCGGTGGTGGCGCCGCCTATATCCACGGCAAGGATGTTCTGCCCGGTTTCCAGGGAATAGCGTTCTATCATTTTTCCGAAGGCGTTGGGGGTGGAGTCTATATCCGCGGACACCCAGCCGCAAAGCTTCGCGTAGCCAGGCGCCTGCTGCATGACGTGCTCCAGAAAAAGCTCGTGGATGGCGTTTCTGGCGCCGTCGAGGTTTTCTCTGTCCAGAGAAGGGCGTATGTTGTCCACGAACCGCAGAGCCGTTTTTTCCCCGAGGATAGCCTGCACTTCCTCCCGGGCGTCCCTGTTTCCGGCATATATCACGGGAAGCTTCATATCCTGCCCCAGGCGGGGCCGGGGATCCGCCGCAAGGATCATTTCCGCCAGCTCCAGCAAATGCCTTTTGGTACCGCCGTCCGTACCTCCGCTCATAAGCACCATATCCGGCCGGCTTTTCCGGAAGCGCTGGATCTTTTCAAAGGTCTTTTTTCCGTCGTCCACGGAAATAGTATCGATTATTATGGCGCCGGCTCCCAGAGACGCGCGCCTGGCGCTTTCGGCGCTCATGGAGCTCACCACTCCCGCCGCGATCATCTGGAGCCCTCCCCCTGCCGAAGAGGTGGAGAGATAGACGTCGGCCCCTTTTCCGTCCCTTTCCGGGACTATGAGCCTGCCGTCCTCCAGAAGGGTCCTGCCCGAAACGGCCTCAAGCTCCGCCGCCGCATTCAAAACTCCTATGGTCACGTCGTCAAAGGGGCTTTCCACGGTGGTAGGGGCTTCCGCCCTGGCAAAAAGGCGCCAGCAGCCTTCCTCGCACACTATGAGGAGAGCCTTTGTGGTAGTGCTTCCGCAATCGGTTATAAGAGCGGATCTCATACTGCCTCCCGTTTGTCATTGTATCAATTTATTATAAATTAAATCGCGGCATTTGTCAACAGACGCCTTTCGTTGATTTTTTCCGTTATATGGTATATAATACTATTAGGAGATCATCCGAATTACCGACAGCTTTAAGCGTAAGACACAGAGGTTGCAATGACTAACGAAAATGATTTGACAGGGACCCGGTTCGAATGGATGTCCCGGGACGAAATAACCGCCTGGCAGGATCAGCGCCTGCCCATAATAGTGAAACAGGCTGCAAAAAGCCCCTGGTATGCCAGGGTGTTCGCCGAAAAGGGCATAAATCCCGATGATATCAAAGGCCTGGAAGACCTGAGCGCTCTGCCCTTCACCACCAAGGCAGACCTTCGGGAATCCTACCCCGACGGTATGCTGGCTGTCCCGAAATCGGAGGTGGTGAGGATGCATACCTCCAGCGGCACCACCGGCAAGCCCACGGCCATAATGCATACCCGGGAGGATCTGGAGTGCTGGTCGGAGATCATGGCGCGTTCCATGGCAATGGCAGGCTTTACCAAGGACGACGTATTTCAGAACATGTCCGGCTACGGGCTTTTCTCCGGCGGCCTCGGGATACACATGGGTTCGGAAAAGCTGGGCATGTGGACCATCCCCGCAGCGGCAGGCAACACGGCCCGTTCGCTCATGCTCATCAGGGACTTCAACGTCACCGGAGTCCACGCCACCCCCTCCTATATGATGCACGTTGCCGAAGCCATGCTGCAGAGAGGGGAAGACCCCAGGGAGCTGCCTCTGAAACGCGCCATCTGCGGAGCAGAGCCCTACACCGAGGAAATGAGGAAAAAGCTGGAAGAGCTTTACGACATGAAGGTGTTCAACAACTACGGCCTTTCGGAAATGAACGGCCCCGGCATCGCTTTCGAGTGTCCGTACCAGTCCGGCATGCACCTGTGGGAAGACAGCTATATCATGGAAATAGTGGATCCCGTCACCCTGAAGCCCGTCCCCGAAGGAGAGACCGGCGAACTGGTGCTCACCAACCTGCGCCGCATGGGCATGCCCATCATCCGCTACAGGACCAGAGACCTGACCCATCTCGTAAAGGGCGAATGCCCCTGCGGAAGGGTCCACAGACGCATCGCCCGCTTCGTGGGCCGCAGCGACGACATGCTGGTGATCAAGGGAGTGAACGTTTTCCCCAGCCAGATCGAAGAAGTCATCATGCGGAAGCCCTGGCTTGGAGGCAACTATCTCATCACCATCACCACCAGGAAGCAGCTGGACGACCTGGCGTTAGACGTAGAGGTCAACCGCTCGTCCTTTGACGGAAACCTGGATACTCTCCGCGCCCGCAAGGCGGAGCTGGAGGCCGATCTGAAATCCCAGCTGGGCTTCGGAGTCACCGTGAACATAGTGGAACAGGGCTCTCTTCCCGTTTCGGAGGGCAAGGCAAAACGCGTGGTAGATAAAAGGGAGACATTGTAAGATGTGGAATTTAGTAGTCGTATTAGCGGAAAACAAGCCCGGTAAGCTGGCCAAGATCGCCGACATCCTGGGCAAGAACAACGTTGACATCCTTATGACAGACATCGACGACGAGGGCCAGTACGGCATAGTGCGTCTTCTCACCTCCAATCCGGACAAGGCAAGAAACGTGCTGTATAACGAAAACATCACCGCGGCGCTGACAAAGGTGGCCCTGGTAGAGATCCCCGACAAAGCCGGAGCGCTTTCCGTTATAATGAAGATCCTGGCAGAAGAGAAGATCAACGTGAAACAGGCCATGGGCTGCATCCTTGACAGAGGAAAGCGGGCCGCCTTTATCATCATCCCGGACGGCGATCCCGCAGAGGTCGAGGAAAAGCTTGCCAAAAGAGGTATCAGGATCCTTGAGGAGATCTGATCCCGCAGCCCTGTTGAGGATCAGGCATTGGAGCAAAAGCCTTCTGGTTTTTGCCCCGATGCTTTTTGCTGCGGCCTTTTCCCTGCAGGATATCTTGAGGACGGCCGCAGCCTTTGCCGCAATGTGCGCCGTTTCTTCGGCGGTGTATATCATCAACGATATCGCCGACAGGGAAGAAGACAAAACCAACCCCCTCAAACGGCGCCGGCCCATAGCCTCCGGTGCCGTTTCCGTCCGCAGCGCGGCGTTCTGCGCCGCCG
>JAGDAG010000188.1 GCA_017959625.1 Abditibacteriota bacterium
ACAGGCGGCCCTGCCAATGGGCCATATATGACGAGTCGACTTCTTCATCGGCCTCGTTTATAGACGTATAAACTATGGGGAAGCCGTTGCCGGGGAACACCCCGTTCACGGATTCGTTGACAAGATCCAGCTTCAGGGCGTCAAAGATCATGCCGTGTTCGGTGGTACTTGCGCCGGGCTTGATCACCAGATAATAGTTCTCGCCGGCAAGCAGATCCACGGTGGAGCCGGAGGCCACGTCCAGCCAGCCCTGAGGGCCGGTGACGCCGGTGAAGCTCTTCACCGTTCCGCCCGCGGCAGTCTGTATCTCAAAAGCGTAGGTGCTCACGGTGCCCTTGGGGTTGGGGAGCTCGAAACCGCTTTCAAACTCTATGTCGTCGGCCGTCTGAGGGCAGTGGATCTTAAAGTTGTAAACTCCGGTCAGGCCCACGCTGAAGGGCAGCCGCGCCTCGTTGGCGGCGGAGACTTTTTCCTTGCGGAGGTACGAAACGGCGTTCCCCAGAGCCATCTGTCCGTCGGCCAGATAAGAAGCGTGGTCCAGATCCAGCCTCTGCCAGGAGCCGCCCTCAAACATGAGATCGCTGTCGTCGATTATCACGGAGCCCGCTCCGGCGCGTTCGGCTACGGGAGAGCCCACCATTTTGGCAGTGCTGAGCCTGATAAGGCGCACGGCGTCCGCCAGCACTATGGAAGCGGGGCTTTCCTCGGAAAGAGTCTGCTCGTCGAGATACTGGCCTGCGTTGGTGATGGTCACCTTCACGGTGTTGGAGGTTTCGGTGAGGTCCAGGATATCGGAGGTCACGTATATCCATTCGCCGGAATAGGCGTCCCGGGACATATCCACGATGGCGTCAAAGGGCGCGCCGCCGTTGATCGCGAGCTTCACGTAGGCGATGTTGCACACCTCGTAGCCGTTGCGGTTTATGGTAAGATCGGACGGCACAGAGAGATTCACCTGATATTCGCCCTTGGGCAGATCCGTGAACTCATAGTCGATGGTGGCAAATTCCGAAGGCTGCATGCTGGCGTTGTAAAACGCCTCGGCATACATGAATTTGCTGCCGCGCATGTCGCCGGAGTTTTCGTCCTGCGCAAGACCCACGGGCTCGGTGTTCACGCCCGCCGTGTTCCACTGCACCTCGTCACTGTTGTTCACGGTGACGCCGGCGGAATCCAGGGTCTTTTCATACACGTCTCCGTCCTCTATCTGAGGATATATCCAGATGGGGACAACGTTTCTGGCGTCCATACCCGCAGACTTTGGGTTAAAGGCCTGCTTTTCGGTATTTTTGCCCAGTCCCTCCCAGATACCCACGGGAGCGCCCGTATATGCAAAGGCGATGACTCCTATGGCTATAAGCAGAGCAAATACTGTGACAAATCTTTTCATAATTCCTCCGACGATCTCAAAAATCGCAATAGGTAACCTTCAAACTTTAAAAACTGTGCATGGCCGGCAGAAGCCGGGATATCTTAATTGTTGACCGGCTTGTGAACGTATATCACCGTAAGGCCGTTTAAGCTGATATTATACCCGGAATCATACCCGGCATCTATATTATGCGGCTGCACGGCGGTCAGCTGGCCGTCCTTGCTGATGTTCTTTATCTCGCAAACGTAGCCGGGATTCTGGCCGGTAATGCGGAGCGCTATGGAATTGTTATCCATATCGAGCATGGTGCTGCTCACGATCACGAAGCACTCGTCCTCTCCCTTTTCGAGGTAGCCGACGTGGACCATGCCGACGGAAAGGCCGGGGGTGCCATGGATCTGGACCACGGCGGTAGCGGTAGCAAACGCAGCTCCGGGAGAAGTATAGTCTTCGCCGGTAACGTCAAAGCCCTCGATGCGGGAGAGGTCGTCCCCCAGAAAGTCCTTTATGAGCATGGCGGCCGCATAGTTGGACCATTCCAGCTGAGGGTTCAGCATATTGTCGGTGCGGGCGTTGTTGGGATTGACGTCAAACACCAGGCCCGCCAGCTTCTTTTCCCGGGCGTAGGCCATGAGCCGCAGCATATCCTTGGGACCGGCGGCGGAGGCCTTGGTGAGGGCAATCACCGGCCTGTCAAACTTGTATTTTTTGTCAAATATATTGTTGTGGATGGGAAAGTCCGCAGCGCGCCAGCGGCTGCCGTCGGAGGGCATCAGGTCCAGGATCACCGCGTCTCCCGCAGTGCGGGAATAGATGGCGGCCTCGCCGAACTCGGAGTCGCTGAGGTTGGGGAGCCTGTTGGCTATCACTGCCTTCCTGTCGGAGGAGCGCAGCTGTTCCCTGAACTTGACGGCGTCCTGCAGAGTAGGCATGCCCAGATTGTCGCAGGCCACAAAGCCCATGAGCCCGGCTCCCTGGACGCGGGCGTTGTTGGCTATGTCGAACCAGTCGTAGTAGGGCTCACCCTTATCATACATATGGTCCGAATATCGTAGAACCACTTGCAGCCGGGAGCGAACTTGGTCACGTCCGTGCTCAGGGTGGCGCCGTCAGCGAGCCAGTTGACCTTGGCAAACACCAGGTCGGCTCCGGCAGACTCCAGTCCCTTCAGATATTTGCCTGCCCCGACGGAGTCGAACACGCTGTAGTCCTCACCGTAGCCCCGGTCCAGATCCAGAGACACTCCGAACATGGTGCCAAAGGCGTTGTGGCGGTTTTTGAACCGGCGCTCGCTGTCCAGCTCCCAGCCGGCCTTGACGGCTTCGGTGGAAGGATCGTAGTAGAAATAATCCCGGGCCAGGACGGTCTCCTTGCCCGAACGTATGCCCCGCATCTCCAGGCAGTAGCGCTCGGCCTTGGGCATATCCGAGGGGATGTTCCGGAATTCGCCCCACACCTCACCGGTAAACTGCGCGTTTGCATCCATCATAGCCCCCCAGAAGGGGTCGTCTGCGCCGGAATCCCTGTTGACTTCCTTGTCGGGAGCCATCACGGGATAGAAGCAGAACCAGGGCTTCCTTTTGCCGTTGGTGTCGATGTCGCTCCGGGAGTTGTAACCCTCGAAGCCGATCTTAAGATCACTGACCACGTTGCCGGTGGCAGTCACGATGGGCAACGCCTGGTCGTAATGGGTATAGCCCAGGGCGATATAGGGATCGGGAACCTTGTCCTTATACATCCAGGCGCTGTTGAAGGCGATCTTCCGGGCGTAAACGCCCTTGGCCACGTAGATGCAGAAGCGGCAGGTTTTGATGCTGTCGTCCCGGGGGCAGTAAACTCTGCTCTCAAAAGCGTAGTCGTTGCCCGTAAAACTGTTAAGCAGGAAGTGATGTTCCAAAAAGCCTCTTGTCTTCTCTGTCTTGCGCGCATTGCCGTCGCCGTCCAGCCACTGGATCTGCACGTTCACGTTGTCCTCGTCAAGGCCCATGAACTTGTACACCTTGAAGGTATCCACGGCGTCTATGTTCAGGCCCACTGTATAAAACCGGCCCGTTGCGCCGGAAACGTCAACGTCCTGATACACGTACTGAGGGGTGACCGTTCCGCTTCCGATGGTGTTTTTGAAGGAAAGCTCTCCGGCCGTATAGGTAAAGTCCGGGGCGACGTCTCCGTCTATGTTCCAGTATTCCGGCTGCGCGGGATCGGCGCCCGCCGTATAGAAGTTATAGTTCTGCAGCATATTGCCGGCCTTGATATCCGATCCGGCCAGGGCGAACCCGGCGCAGAACGCAAAGAGCATTAAGGTAATAACAAGCTTTTTCAAAACGGTATACCTCGTAAACAGTTTATGTCACAAATATTCATATACGCTATAATCAAAGTCTTTTTTACATACTTATGACATAAAAACTTTTTGTGTTGTTCCTTATGCCAACGGCCCTCCCGAAAAAAGCCGGCAGGGCAAAAAACGCTTTTTCCGGCTGTTTCCGGGAGTGTGCGGGCATAAGAAAAAAAGCCGGCAAAAGCCGGCTTTATATTGATAAGCTTAATTGGTTTCTTTTGCCAGATCCATGGCTCTCCTGATATCGGACACGTCGATAATGGTGCGTCCGTTCTGGATCTTGGGTATCATATTGACGGTCAGGCTCTTGCCGTTGGCTTTGATCGTTCTGGAGCCGATGGTCATTTCTACCTTTACGTTGTTGATGTAGGCGGTGACGGTCTTGGTCTTGCCGTCCCAGAGCACTACGCCGCCGTTGGCGTTGACTATGTCTCTGATCTTGGCCTTGCCGCTCTGAGGCAGCACCAGATTGGTGCGCTGGGCGGTAGCAAGAGCGACCTTGCCGGATACGTCGGCCTTGGCGACTTTGTAGGGAGTGCCGAGATCGGCGTCAACGGAAGCCTTGGGCACGTCCAGATCCACGGGAGCCGAAACCGCAACGGCGCCGGGAACTGCCTTTGCCATAAGCTTTGCGGCGGGAGCCTGGGAAACGCCCGTTCCGCTCAGAGCCGCTACTGCGATCTCTACGGGAGCGGGGGCCTTGACCTCAACGGACTCCGAAGGCATACCGGCAATGGGAGCAGCCTGAAGGCTCTCCAGCTTTGCGGAGGCGGCAGTATCTACCGCAGTGTTCTCCACTCCGGCCTTCTCTGCAGGATTGGTAACGGCAACGGGAGCCTTGACGCCCTTGTCGAATACGCCCTGAGCGCCGGCGGAAAGAGCGGCGGAAGCAGCCTTGTCGGCGGCTGTCACCTGGGCAGTGATATCGGAATCGGCGTTTCTGGCGGAAGCGGACTGGGCGCCGGCCTTAACGGAAGGCTCGGAAGCCACCTTGACGGCGGGAGCGTTGATGTCGCCTTTAAGGGCGGAACCGCCGTTGTTCACCACTACCTTGTAGGAAACTCTGTCGCTCTGGTTGCCGTCGTTGTCAAAGGCGTATATGTCGATAAAATGCTCGCCGTCTTCAAGAGCGGTGGTGTCCAGAGTGTAGGAATAAGGCGCGTTGTTCTGCATCAGCTTGAGTTTTTTGTCCACCAGCAGAGAAACTATGGGGGGCTCCCCGCTGTTGTCCTTGGCGCTGATGGAGATCACCTTTTTGCCGCTGACTACGTCGCTGTCCTTCAGGTTTTCAAATTTTACCACGGGAGGGGTGTTGTCGAATACCTGGTCGGAAACGATCCCGCTGCCGGATACGGAAGTGACTATCTTGTTGTTGGCAAAAAGCTTGACTTCCAGAAGATGCTGCCCTCTGCTGTAGGAAGCGGTATCCCAGTCGAAGGACACGATACCTTTCTGAGAAGGCACGTCAAGCCTTTTCTTCTCGTAGATCTTGCTGTCGATGTAAAGGACAACGGTGTCTATCTTTACGTTGGCGGATTCGCTGTCGTAGCTGACGGTGACGTCTACCATACGTCCGTCAAGGACTCCGGGTTTGGGTGAAACCAATGTGGCTACAGCAGCGCTTGCGGCCGATGCAAGGATGCTGGTAAGCATGATGCATGCCGTTACAAGGCTCATAAGCCTTAAGCTCTTTCTGAACATAATAAATACTCCAAAAAAGGTATATACAGTATAAGGATACCACATATCCGAGGGTTAGTCAACAAATTTTTTTTCAAAAAACGGTGTTTTTTTTTGTTTTCCGCAAAAAAAACGCATCAATCATAGAGACGCAGGGGAGCGAAGCCCAGCCTGTCCGCCGCCACGAACCTGTATTCCACGCCGTTGATATTTCCTTCCAGAAATTCCCCGCCGTGGATGTGGCCGTAAACCACCATATCCACCCCCGAACGCCACAGAAGGCGGGCAAAATCGTTGTGCTTCATATCGTCGTCATAGGGAGGGTAGTGCATGAGGACGATTTTTTTGCCTTCGCCCATGGCGTTTATGCCGGCTTCCAGATAATCCAGCTCTCTCTGCCAGATGCGGGGATCGCTGTTTCTGGTTTTTTCTTCATGCCGCCAACCCCTGGTGCCGGCAAACCAGAAGCCTCCGATATTCACTGCATTCCCCTGCAGCAGTATCATGTCGGCGGGGAGAGATTTGCGGAGCCTTTCCGTCTGCTTGCGGTGCCACCAGAGCTCGTGGTTGCCCCTGACCATTATCTTGGTGCCGGGAAGCGACGACACAAAATCAAGATCCGCCTCGGCGTCCTTCAGCTTCATTGCCCAGGAGATATCTCCCGGTATCAGCACCACGTCCCCGGGCCCCACCGTTTTTTCCCAGTTTTCCCGCAGCTTTTCCTCGTGGTTTTTCCAAAGGGGGCCGAACACCGACATATCCTTTTCGGGGATCTGCGTATGGAGATGCAGGTCGGCTATGCCGAAAACAGCCATCAGACCTTTTCCATCTGCTTCTTGATGGCTTCCAGCATGCCGTCGGCGTTTTCCTTTACCAGCTTTGCTATAAGCTTTTTAATAAGGCCTCCCACCATGGGGACGTTGTATTCCACCTCGAGGGACAGGGTCACCAGGGTGGTGCCGTCGCCGTTGTCGGCAAACTTCCAGACGCCCTTGTAAACCTCATAATCGCCCCTTCCTTCGGGCATATAAAACTCGCACACGAGGCTGCGGTCGTCCCAGCGGTCGATCTCTTCCCATTTTACCGTGAGATTGAATTTCTGTATGGAGCCCACCCAACGGCTCAGGTATTCCGTCCCGCCGTCAAAGGGCTTTTTTTCCAGTATCTCTATGCTTTTCATATCCGGCATGAATTCCGGGAACTTGTCCACCTCTTTTGAAAAAAGATACACTTCCTTTGCGGGAGCGTTGATGGTGATCTCTGTTTTTACCTCTGCCATTTTTCCGTCCTTTTGCTATGGGGTTTATATTTTAATTATACACCATTTTCACCGGCGGCGCAAATCACGGGGCCCGGCGCCTTTTGCGGCGCGCCGGGTAACAAAATCCGAAAAACTTGACAAAACATATAAGATGTTATATTATTATATTAGAACACTTCGCATTGTATCGGAGGTAGCGTTGTGAACTGTATAGTAATCTATTTCTCCCGCCGCGGCCACACGAAAGCGGTGGCCACGGAGATCAGCCGGCAGCTGAACTGCGACACAAAAGATATAGTTCCGGCAAAATGGTATTCCGGCTTTTATATGAGATGCCTTATACGGTCGTACAAAGAAAAAAGAGACGGCATACTGCCGCCCATCAGAGGAAAGCTGAACCTGTCTTTGTATGACACCATAATCCTGGGCTTTCCCGTGTGGTGGGGGTCCGCCCCCAGGGTGATTTTCTCCTTTATGAAATCCCACAAGATTCAGGGAAGGAGGATCATCCCCTTCTGCACCTACAGAGGCAGCGCGGCAAACGCCGACAAAGACCTTACGGAGGCTTTTCCCGACAACGAATGGCGGGGGCTTTTTGCCGTTAAATCGGCTAAAGCAAAACGCTGCTCGAAAGAAGTGGAAGAATTCATCAAAAAACACAACCTGAAACAGGACGGCTGACAAACCGTCCGTTCCCCGGAAGGGGCTTGAATACGACATAAGTCTTTTTACGCAGCCGCCAACCCAAGGCGCAGCAAAAAAGGAGGTGATACTGTCTTGAGGATGCTGTGAGTGCCGGGCGGCCGGGTAAAAAACAAATAACACCGGTTTTTCCATTGGGGGCAGGCAAAGGGCCGCCCCGGGAAAAACGAATGATCTCAAGAGGAAAAATAATGAAAAAAACAATCATTTTATTGGCCATCGTTTTCGCGCTGGCCGCTCCCCTGTTCGCCCAGAGCACCTTCTCCGATGTTCCCCGTGATCATTGGGCTTACGACGCCATAAGCGAACTGGAAGACGCCGGACTCATCGTGGGATATCCCGACGGCGAGTTCAAAGGCAAAAGGACCATGACCCGCTACGAATTTGCGGTGATACTCTGCCGCCTGCTCCCCTTCCTGGAAGGAGGCGAAGGCGCAGACGTGAACGGTCTGGTAAAGAAGTCCGAACTGGACAAGTATATGCTGAAGGGCGACTACAAGCCCGCGGAAAACGCCGATCTCTCCGGTTTTGCTTCCGCCGACGCCCTTAACAAGCTGCAGGCCCTCATGGACGAATTCGCCTCCGAGCTGGCTGCTCTGGGCGTTGACGTCAACGTACTGAAGGCCGACGTGGCTGCTCTGAAGAGCCGCGTGGCCGCTCTGGAAGACGAGCAGGCCAGGGTGAAGATCACCGGCGCCGCCAGCTTCATGGTGAAGGACGTCATCTCCGGCGACAAGCCCGCTATGGATATCGACGGCTATAACGACATACACGGCTTAGCCAAGAGAAAGCAGTCCTTCTACAAGGACGTGCAGATCGACATCAAGGGCAGAGTGAACGATAAGATCAATCTTTACACCACTCTGGTGATGGGCGACTTCCAGCGCAAAATGGCCGGCCAGGACACCTGGGACAGCATGAGCGACATAGTTCCCTACTACATGTATGCCCAGTCCATCGACGAAAAGTGGGGCGACATCCGGGTAGGCCGCATGCCTTTCCAGGTGAACCGCTTCCTTTTCATGAGAGACACCGAGACTTCTTACTTCGACATCGACAGGCTGGACGACGGCAACTGGTCGTTTGAAGGCTTCGATTACGCCAAGAGCTTCGGCGCCATCGACGTGCGTTTCTGGGGCAACAGGCCCGTTTATGACTGGAACGACAGCGAGCTGGCTTACCTCAGCGACCAGAAGATCTCCGTCAACTTAGGCGGCCAGCTGGGCTTCAGCTTCGGCGACGCCAGGATCACGGCGGTCTATGACAAAATGGCCACTGCCGACAGGATCCCTTACAAGATGGATAAGCCGGAATACTACGGCGCCACGCTTTACGTCCCCTTCGGACAGTTCTACGTGGACGGCGGCTGGTTCCAGATGAAACCCAACAAGGGTCTGGAAAAATCCACTATGTTTGACGCCAAAGCCGGCTTCGAGAACGACAAGCTGAGCGTTGCGGCAGGCTATAAGAAGGTCGAGCCCAACTGGTTCGGCTGGGCCAATCCCGATTCTATATTCGATATAGGCTTTGCCGACAACTACAAGGGCTTCTATGCCGAGGCCGCTTACAACTTCACCGACGCCTTCAAGGTTTACGGCGAATACAAGAAGTATGACGAAGTGGAAGACGACGCCTTTGAATACTTTGACGAGATGAGGTATATGAAGGCCGGCATCAGCTACGACGTCACCGATCTTGACAACGTTTTTGCCGAATACGAACAGGCAAAAGACGGCTACAAGAACGACGCCATAACCGTAGGCTGGAACCGCAAGGTGGGAAAGAACGCCAAGATCAAGGCTATGTATCAGTATCTGAAGTATGACAAGTTTCAGAAGAGCCACCTGGTGGCAGGACAGCTGACAGTGACTTTCTAAAACCAACGGTTATACGGGTCCCCTCGGGGGCCCGTTTTTTTTGCGCTTTTTTGCGATATTGACAACCTGTTATATATATGTTATTATGGTGGCGGCTGTCAGGCGGGCGGCGGCGCGCCGGCCCGGCAGGACGGCCGCGGCAGAAAGGCGCAGCAAAGCGACACATTCTTTAGTCCGCTGTGAGCGCCGAAGCTTGTCCGCAGGATCCAAAAAAGCAAGCAAACGTTTTCCGCCGGGACTGCAGGGAACAAGGATACTGCCTTCCTTCCGAAAACAAAAAATCTCAAGAGGTTAAAAATGAAAAAGTTAATTTTGGTAACAGCCATCGTATTCGCGCTGGCCGCTCCCCTGTTCGCCGAGAGCGCCTTCTCCGACGTTCCCAGGGATCATTGGGCCTACGACGCCATAAGCGAACTGGAAGACGCAGGGCTCATCGTGGGCTATCCCGACGGCGAGTTCAAAGGCAAAAGGACCATGACCCGCTACGAATTCGCGGTGATACTCTGCCGCCTGCTCCCCTTCCTGGAAGGCGGAGACGGGACCGACGTAAGCGGTTTCGCAAAAAAGTCCGACCTTGACAAGTATATGCTGAAGAGCGACTACAAGCCCGCGGAAAACGCCGATCTCTCCGGCTTCGCTTCCGCCGACGCCCTTAACAAGCTGCAGGCCCTCATGGACGAATTCGCCTCCGAGCTGGCCGCTCTGGGCGTTGACGTCAACGTGCTGAAGGCCGACGTTGCCGCCCTGAAGAGCCGCGTGGCCGCTCTGGAAGACGAGCAGGCCCGGGTGAAGATCACCGGCGCTGCCAGCTTCATGGTGAAGGACGTCATCTCCGGGGACACTCCCGCAAGGGATATCGACGGCTACAGCGACGTCCATAAATTCGCCAGAAGAAAGCAGTCCTTCTACAAGGACGTGCAGATCGACATCAAGGGCAGGGTGAACGATAAGATCAATCTCTACACCACTCTGGTGATGGGCGACTGGGCCGCCAAGATGACCTTCCAGGAAACCTCGAACAGCCTGAGCGACATAGTCCCTTACTACATGTACGCCGAGTCCAACGACGAGAAGTGGGGCAGCGTCCGGGTAGGCCGCATGCCTTTCCAAATAAACAAATATCTCTTCAAGAGATACAAGGAAAACTCCTACTTTGACATCGCCAGGCTGGACAGCGGGAACTTCCCCGTGGAAGGTTACGAATACGCCAAGAGCTTCGGCGCCGTGGACGTGCGCTTCTGGGGCAACAGGCCCGTTTATGACTGGTACGACTGGCAGCTGCCTTTCTTCGCCGATCCCGATGACGAATACGTAAAGATCTCCGTCAACATGGGCGGAGAAGTGGGCTTCAACTTCGGCGACGGCCGCATCACTGCGGTTTACACCAAGATGGCCGCTCCCGAAAGGATCAAGGGAAGGGTGGACAAGCCGGAATACTACGGCGCTACCCTTTACGTTCCCTTCGGCCAGTTCTACGTGGACGGCGGCTGGATGCAGCTCAAGCCCAACAAGAACTTCCCCAAGTCTTCCATGTGGGATGCAAAACTGGGCTTCGAGAGCGACAAGCTGGATATTTCTGCCGGCTACAAGAACGTTGAGTCCGGCTACAACGGCATAGCGGTCCTTGACAAGATCTTCGACAACTACTGGGGCGACAACTACAAGGGCTTCTACGTTGACGCCGCTTACAACTTCACCGACGCCTTCAGGGTTTACGGATCCTACAAGAACTACAAGCCTGAAGACAAAGCCATGCCCATATACTATGACGACATGAAGTATATGAAGGCAGGTATCAGCTGGGACGTCACCGATCTGGACAACGTATTCGCCGAATACGAGCAGGCAAAAGACGGCTACAAGGAAGACGCCATCACCGTGGGCTGGAACCGCAAGGTGGGACAGAACGCCAGGATAAAGGCGATCTATCAGTATCTGAAATACGACAAGTTCCAGAAGAGCCACCTGGTGGCAGGACAGCTGACAGTAAACTTCTGAAAAAAAAACGGATAAAAGGGCCCCCTCGGGGGCCCGTTTTTTTGGGATACGACCTGCGATATTGACATCTTTTTTTATGTGTGTTATCATTAATAACGGCTGTTTTACGGGCTGAAAAGGCATCTGCAAAACGGCCGCCTGCGGCAGCGCAGAAATGGCGCAGCAAAAAAGGAGGTGACACATTCTTGAGTCCGCTGTGAGTGCCGAAGCCTGTCCGCAACATCCAAACCAAACACACAACTGTTTTCCCACGGGACTGCAGGGAACATGGATACTGCTTTCCTTCCGGAAAACAAAGGTGCAAAATCTCAAGAGGATAAAATGAAGAAATTATTTATGGTATTGGCCGTCGTATTCGCGCTGGCCGCTCCCATGTTCGCTCAGACCACGTTTACCGATGTCCCCCGGGATCATTGGGCCTATGACGCCATAAGCGAACTGGAGGATGCAGGGCTCATCGTGGGTTATCCCGACGGCACGTTCAAGGGCAAGAACACCATGACCCGCTACGAGTTCGCGGTGATACTTACCCGTCTGCTTCCCTACCTGGAAGGCGGCGAAGGCGCCGACGTGAACGGCCTTGTGAAGAAGTCCGAGCTGAACAAGTATATGCTGAAGGACGACTACAAGCCCGGCGAGGAAGCCGATACTTCCGGCTATGCTACCCTGGCCGATCTGAACAAGATCCAGGCTCTCATGGACGAATTCGCCTCCGAGCTGGCCGCTCTGGGCGTTGACGTCAACGTACTGAAGGCCGACGTAGCCGCTCTGAAGAGCCGCGTGGCCGCTCTGGAAGACGAGCAGGCCCGTGTGAAGATCAACGGGACCGCCAGCTTTATGGTGAAGTCGGTCATTTCGGGCGACAGCGGCGTTCCCGATTACGACGGCTACATCGACACCATGAAGTTTGCCAGAAGAAAGCAGTCCTTCTACAAGGACGTGCAGATCGACATCAAGGGCAGAGTGAACGACAAGGTCAATCTTTACACCACCCTGGTCATGAGCGACCTTATCGCCAAGGATACCGGAGTCATCAACACCTGGGACACCCAGACCGACATAGTTCCTTATTATATGTACGCCAAGTCCTCCGACGAAAAGTGGGGCGACATCCGGGTGGGCCGCATGCCCTTCCAGATCAACAAGTTCCTCTTCAGAAAGGGGACCGAAAGCGCATATTTTGAGATCGACCGTCTGGACAGCCACGATTATTCCGTGGAAGGCTTCGATTACTCCAAGGCCTTCGGCGCTTTTGACGTGAAGGTGTGGGGCAACCGCCCTGTTTATGACTGGAACGAAGGTATGCTTCCCTACCTGAACGGCAAAAAGATATCCGTTCAGCTGGGCGGACAGCTGGGCTTCAACTTTGGCGAAAGCGGCCGCATAACCGCTGTTTACGACAAGATGGCCACCTCCGACAGGATCCCCTTCCTGATGGACAAGCCCCAGTACTTCGGCGCAACAGCCTACGTGCCCTTCGGGCAGTTCTACGTGGACGGCGGCTGGTTCCGCATGAAGCCCAACAAGGGCCTCCAGAAGGCGGATCAGTGGAAGGCCGCTCTCGGCTTTGCCAACGACAAGCTGGAACTGGAAGCCGGCTACAAGGTGGTTGAGGATTCCTACTGGGCAATCGCCACCCCCGACGCTATCTTCGACGGCAGCGCCACCAACTACAAGGGCGTATTTGCCAACGGAACCTTCAACTTCACCGACGCCTTCAAGATCTACGGCGATTTCAGAAAGTATAAGTCCGACAACAAGGCTCTCTGGTCCAACTTTGAGGACTTCAGATACTATCTGGCAGGCATCGGCTACGACGTGACCCCTCTGGATTACGTTTACGCCGAGTATGAGAACGGTACCTACAAGTACGATGCGTTCCCCACCGCCAAGACAGACGTTATCAGCGTAGGCTGGAAGCGCAAGGTTGGCGAAAACGCCAAGATCAAGATGATGTACCAGTATCTCAAGAGAGATCCCGGCGCAAAGAGCCACATAGTTATGGGTCAGCTGACCGTAAACTTCTAAAACAGGCTTAGAGAGCCCCTTCGGGGGCTCTTTTTTTTGCGGGACGCCGCGGCGCCTTTTTGCTTGACTTGCCGGAGGAAAAGGGGTTATAATTATAGTCATGGAAATCATGGAACAAAGCAGGGCCGCAGCCCGCAGGATAGCCGTTCTTGCCGCGGAAAAAGGCGGCAGGGCGTATTTCGTGGGAGGCTGCGTCCGGGACAGGCTCCTGGAAAGGGCCCCGAGCGATATAGATATAGAAGTCCACGGCATGGGAGACAAACAGCTGGAACGGCTGCTTTCGGCAGTGGGGACCCCCGGAAAGGCGGGAAAAGGCTTTGAGATATATAACCTTTCCGGGACCTGCCTCAACGTCAGCCTTCCCAAAAAGCCCGGAGTATCCCTCTGCGAAGCCGCCGCCCGGCGGGACTTTACCGTGAACGCCCTTATGGAGGACGTCCTTACGGGAGAGGTGCTGGATTTCTTCGGCGGAAAAGAAGATCTGAAAGAAAGGGTCATAAGGCATATCGGAAGATCTCTTTCCGAAGACCCTGTCCGGGTGCTGCGGGCCGCCCGCTTCGCGGCGGACCCGGCTTTTGAAATAGCCCCCGAAACAAAAAGCTATATGCGCCGGGTGAACACGGAAGGCGCCCCGCCCGAAAGGGTGATGAACGAGCTTTCCAGAGCCCTTCTCTCCCCCCGCCCGTCCCGCTTTTTTGAGGCCCTGAAAGGGACCGAGGCCCTTTCCTTCTGGTTTCGGGAAGCCGAGGCTCTTATAGACGTTCCCCAAAACCCGGGCCATCACACGGGAGACGCCTGGGAACACACCATGCTGGTGCTTGACGAAGCGGCCGCCTGCAGGGAACAAGCGGAATATCCCCTGTATTTCATGCTTGCCGCCCTGTGCCACGACCTGGGAAAAAGCGAGACCACCGTAAAAGAACCCCACGGCCGGATCCACGCCCCGGGCCACCCGGAAACGGGAGCGGAGACGGCAAGGGCCTTCCTTTCCCGCATCACCAGGGAAAAGCAGCTGAAAAAATACGTGTGCAACATGGTGCGGTTCCACATGGAAGCAAACAGGCTTTGGAAAAAGGGAAAGAAAAAAAAGGATTACATGCTTTTGTTCGACCGCACCGTCTGCCCCGGAGACCTGCTGCTGCTGGCGGAATGCGATATAAAGACCACCCTGCTTTATACGGAAGACTATTCTTTTGCACGAAAGCTGCACAAAGATATGCTGAAGCAGTATTACGCCCTTCTGGAAAAGCCGTATATCCGGGGAGAGGAGCTTATCGAACTGGGAGTGCCGGAAGGCCCCCTGCTGGGAGAAGCCCTTGGATTCGCCCGCCGGCAGATGCTGAAAGAGGCGCCCCGGGAAGAAACCCTGGAAAAAATAGAAAAAAAATGGGGGAAACGCTGAAAAGCGTTTCCCCTTTGCCGGCTTATACGGCTTCTTTTTTGAAAAAGCCGTAGCTTTTAAATTCATCCTCCCCGGCGCCACAGGCCTCGAAGCATTCCTTTATGCTGTTGAACTCTTCTTTTTTGCAGGTGAAGAAAAACACCTGGCGCCCGTCGTCCCGGGCCTTTTTCAGAACCGCTTTGCAAATAGCGCCTGTCTTTTCCCTGTCGCATTCCGCAAGCGCCTCGTCCATGATGAGAGGAAACCTGAAAGAGCCAGAGCCCTCGGTTTTTCCGATATTTGCCAGACGGTAGGCAAGTATGAGCTGCGCCTTTGTGCCGTCGGAAAGCTCCTCAAAGGACTTGACCCCGTCCTGCTGACGGAGAGCCAGGACGTTGTCCCGGAGAACTATCTCCGAGGTCCCGTCGCCGGTTATGTCCCGCATAAGCCCGGAAGCCGGCTCAAGCAGGCTTTCCGGCTGTTGGGAAAAGTGATCCTCTATCGCCGTGATAAGCAGGTCCTTAACGGTGTTTACGGCTGCAGTGACTCCTTCCGCGTTTTTGTATTTTTCCAGCAGCCGGTCTCTTTTTGCTATCATCTCCGCAGAAGAGTTTTCCTTCATCGCTTTTATTTCGTTTTCCTTTGCGGCTATTTTCTTGTGAAGCTCGTTCTTTTTTTCCTCGGCGCCGGCCAATTCGGCGGAGAGCTTATCAAGCTGCCTTTCCGCCTCTTCCATGCCGCTTGGTTCGGCCCCTTTACAATCGCGTTTTCTGTCTTCGCATACCGCCTGTTTTTTGGTTAATTCATCGGAAACCAGCGCATAATCGTCATGCTTATTCTTAAGGTGTCCGAGGCCGGCGATGCTTTCGTTGCAGTCGTTTGAAGACATGCCGTATTTTGAAAACAGCCCTTCGAGAAGCTTTGTCTTTTCGTTTATTTCTTCGACGGCGCCGTCGATCTTGTCCGAAAGATCTTTTCTTTTGTTATAGTTATCGAACTGCGTATCAAGAGACAGGGCTTCCGTTAAATAGTCCTGTTGGAATTCGGATATACCGAAGGCCGCAAAGCCTTTTCTGATACGCTCTTCAAGGCCGCTTTTTGCTTCTTTACGCTCCTCATACTCTCTCAGGGCCGAGTTATAATCCGCAAGGGTCCGGGCGCGGAACTCCGTCACGTTGGCGATAGCCCCTTTAATCTCCATGCCGTTTACGGTCCGGGGCTCCGGCTCCTTTATGCCTTCCGCACTCCGTTTACGCTCATTCAGCCTTGTTTCAAGCCTTGAGACGGCATTCTTTCTTTTGTTTTCCAGAAAACCGGCGCAGAGCCTTTTGTTTCTTTCGGCAGAACCGGGAGCGGGAGAAAACAGAGCGAAAACGAACCCGGCGGCGATCAGCAGGAGACCCGCGTAAAGGTTCAAAAAGAGCGCGGCGCATATCCCGGCAAGAGCGAGGATCAGGCCCGCGGCAAAGACCGCCGGCGAATAAGGGAGCTCAAGCCCGCTGTAATCCGGCTGTTTTTGTTCTTCCGCCAGATCGGCCTCCGCCGCCTTCAGCAGATCCTCAGCAGCCTTTTTCTCCGCCTGGTACGCCCTGTATTCCTTTGCAAGCGCCTCCAGCCCCTGCAGATCTTCTTCCTTTGCTTCTCCGGAGATATCCGCAAGAGGCAGGGCGTCTCTTTTTTTCCGAAGCGTTTCGGCCTGCCGGGAAAAATCGGTTTCATACTGTTTGTACGCCCTGCAGTCTTCGATCAGGCTTTTTATACGGCTCCCGGGATCGTTCTCGCGGCCGAAATCCACGCCGGGCTCGGGGATACGGGAAAGCTCGCTCACCCACTCTGTTTTTTGTTTTTCAGCTCCGTTGATCCCGCTAAGGAGCTCTTGCGCCTTTTCCGGATCGGATCCCTTGAAGTCCTTCACTTCTTTCGGAAAAGCGTCTGCCTGTGCCTGCAGAGCGGCCGCTTCGGCCAGAGCTTCGAAATAAGACTTCCAGGCCGTCAGCCTTTTTTGTTCGTCTTCAAGCTCCGACAGTTTATCCAATTCCTCCCGGAATCCGTTTTTAGCATTCTCAAGAATGCCGAGAGCCTCGTCTATTTGGCTGTTTTTGTCCAGTTCTCCGTCGAGTTTCATTATTTCCTTAGCTTCGTCTTTCTTTTCGGACATCATCAATGCTTTGGATTCGGGCCTTTTGGGAAGCCTTTCTCCGCCCCGGGCCATAACAAGAAACTCTTCCGCGCATTCTTCATTGTTTCCGGCGGTAAACGCCCGTATATCGAACCGGTATTTGTTTCCGTCGGCCTTCTTCGTTCCCAGCCTGCCGCTTTGGCTGAAATATCTTTTGTCGGTAAAGTTTATCTCGCTGTCTTCAACGACGGCGCTCCCTCTGTAGTAATCCAGATACGTCCGGGGGCTGTCTTTTTTGTTTTCACCGAAATAAAAGCAGTCCACTATCTGCGCGACGGAGCTTTTTCCCCAGGCGTTGTCGGCTCCCACAAGATTGATAAGCGAAAGCCCCTTCAGAGCAGTTTCTTCGGCTCCGGGTTTTTTAAAGACGATATCTTTTATTTTGTTCATTTCTTTTTGTTCTCCTTTTTCAGCTGATATATCTCCCGTATCAGAGCGGCGGCCGCTTCGTCAAAAAACGCCTCCTCCTCTTCGGGGGTAAACTCCAGATCGAATTGCTCCAGAAACTTGGTGTTTTCACGGATGAGATCCCTTGCCTTTGCAAGAAGGCCGTCGCGCCCGAGGGGAGCGTCCGGTTCTTTTTTCAGCAGGGAATACAAAACGGCCGAAGGCGAAGCGCTTTCGCCGGCGTCGGCAGGCAGGGTCTCGTCTGTCACCCTGCGGACAAAGGTCCTGCCCCGGAACAGCCCTTCAAGGCCTTTTTTTTCACTCTCGCCGTCGCCGAAGCCCCCGAGTATAACGTCGGCAACTATCAGCTTTTTCCGGTCTTCATCGCCGCAAAGGGTTTTTTCCGCTTCGTCAATGGCGTCGTGGATATCCCCGGCGACATCCGCTTCTATCCGCGCATAGCGGACGGTGGATATGGGGATATGCGAGTAATTTTTTCTGTCTTCCGCCAGCCAGGCTCCGTGCCAACGATCGTTTTTCCCGCCGTCGGAAGCGTCCAGGGCCTGGGGAGAGCCGCAGTTGAAAAAGCCTTCGCAAGGCATATCGGGGTAATGGTTGTGGCCGCACACGGTGAAAAACGAGTTCTCCGAAAGGTCCGACCTTTCGCCCGCGGTAAGCCCGCCGTATTTTTCGTCGTCCCCGGTATGGTCGCCGTGATACAGAACTATGGTATTCGGGCCGCGCTCCTCCAAAAGCCGTTTTTTCAGCCCGGGGGTCCCGAAGGGATAGCCCAGCAGATCGGGGCCTCCGTCGATGTGATATCTTCCGTTGAGGTATACTATACGGCGGCCCGTGTCTATCTCCAGCCGGGAGCATATCTTTTCGAGGGAATCGTAGTCGTGGTTGCCGGAGATCACCGCTATGCCCGTACGGGGATCGAGAGCTTCGAAGGCTTTTTTCAGTATCTCGCAAGAGACAAGCCACTTTTCTTTCCTGTCGGCAATGTCGCCGGCTATCAGCAGCCAGTCGACCCTTTTCCGGTTGGCGGCTTTTACAAGCCTGTCGAGAGCGCCTTGAGCCGAAAGGTCAAGGCCGAGAGGATCAGAGGGGATGGAAGAACATCTTCCCAGATGAAGATCCGAAGTACACAAAAACTTCATAATTTTCTCCTTTTTTATTAATCGGCCCCGAAGGGGGGTCATGTTATTCTATTCGGCGAGATCCGCCTTGCCAAGCACTTTGCCCACTACGCTGAGGGTGTCGCCCTCACCCACGGGTATCGTTTCGTACTTTTTGTTCAGGGACACCAGGCCGTCCTTGTCGTAAACCTTCATATAGCCTTCGCCGTTGAGGACGAATATGCCTATGTCGCCGTAATCCAGGCTTTCGGATTCCTGCACGGCCACCACGTCTTTGTCGTGGTAGCGGGGCTCCATGCTGTCGCCCATGACGGTGAGGCAGAAATCGGCGGTCCTCAGGGCGGGCCTGTAGATCACGTCTATCATTTCGTAATCGTTATCGTCGTCTCCCAGCCCGTTGCCAGGCCCGGCGGAAACGGACAGGTCGTAAAGGGGCAGAGAGATCATTCTGAGTTCATCCTTTGCTGCGGGGATCTTGAGAACGTAATCCACTATTTGCTTGTCTCTGTCCGACGCTCTGCGGAAGGCTTCCAGCACCTTGCGTTCCTCGGCGGAAAGGCTGCCGTGATGTATGTTTTCCGCCACGCCTCTGGAAAGGGCGTAGGGATCCAGCTCCAGGCACTCGCACAGGCGCATGGTATTCTTGAACGACGAGCGCAGCACGCTGCGGGTCAGGCTCTTGTTGATAGTCTGGTATTCCAGTTTCTCAAGCTCGCAGAAAGCCCGAAGGCTTCCGTATTTCTCTTTTGCAAGCTGTTTGATTATTCCTTCGATAGTCATTTGAACTCCTCTTTTCATCATCCGAAAGCTTTGTTACTATGTATATTATATACCATTTTAATACATAAGTAAATGCTTTTTGGGTAATATTATAAAGAATTCTGCCTCCGCCGCAGCCCCGTTCCGGGGGGGCTTTTTGTATTGAAAACGGTCTTCGGAAGTGATATAATTAAAAAGGATTATCTAAGTAAATGAGGTCAGATCCGTTGAAAGTTGTTCAGAAATATGGGGGAAGCTCCGTAGCCACCCCCGAAAAGATGGCTGTCGTTGCGGGCAGGGTCGCCAAAAGGGCAAAGGACGCCCAGGTGATCGTGGTGATCAGCGCCATGGGCGACACCACCGACGATCTTATAGCCATTGCAAAAAAGGTCAATCCCAGGCCGGATCCCCGGGAGATGGACAAGCTTATGGCTTCGGGAGAGCAGATCTCCAGCGCCCTTCTCACTATGGCTCTGCACAATCTGGGCTGCGACGCGGTCTCCTTTACGGGGGCCCAGGCCGGCATCATCACAGAAAACATAGCCACAAAAGCCAGGATCAAAAAAATAGACACCAAACGGCTCCGCCAGGAGCTGAACAAGGGCCGCGTGGTAGTGGTAGCGGGCTTTCAGGGCATCACCGACAACAACATCTGGGCCGATATCACCACTCTGGGCCGGGGAGGCTCGGACACCACGGCGGTGGCTATAGCCGCAGCCCTCAACACCCCGGAGGACCCCTGCGTCTGCGAGATATTCACCGACGTTGAAGGCGTATATACCTGCGATCCCCGCATCGAGCCCAACGCAAAAAAGCTGGACACCATTTCCTACGAGGAAATGCTGGAGATGGCTACCCAGGGCGCAAAGGTCATGCACAACCGCGCCGTGGAATTAGGCTGGGTATATAACGTGGAGATCCTGGTCGCCCACTCTCAGAAGGAATGCCCCGGAACCGTAATCAAAAAAGAGGACAAAAATATGGAACTCAGAAACCCTGTAAAGGGTATCGCTCATGATACCGACGTTGCAAAGATCACTCTTGTGGCAGTCCCCGACCGCCCGGGAATCGCCTCCCGCCTGTTCAAGGCTCTCACCGACGGAAAGATAAGCGTGGACGTCATTGTCCAGAACATGTCTGCCCGCGGCAAGACCGATATAAGCTTTTCCGTGGCGGAGGACGACAGCGACAAGGCCATGGAGATAATCGAAAGCATAAAAGCAGATATCGGCGCGGAAGACGTGATACTCACCAAGGACGTGGCCAAGATATCCATAGTGGGCAGCGGCATGGAAAGCCAGCCCGGCTATGCGGCCAGCATGTTCGCGGCCCTGGCGGAAAAGGACATCAACATCCTTGCCATAACCACCAGCGAGATACGCATCACCTGCCTGATAAAGGAGGACCGCATCATGGATGCGGTGAGGGTCCTGCACAAGACCTTTGAACTTGACGCATAAAAAAAGCCCCGCGGGAAGCGGGGTTTTTTTTCGGATGCCGGCGCTTCCGGAGCCCCGGGGCGTTTGCCCCGGCCTGCCGTTCCCTGTGGCAAAACAGGCTCCGGTTATGGTATAATATTAATGTATCACTATGATCCCGAGGTTTATTTTATGAACAGAGCACACAACTTTAACGCAGGCCCCGCAGCCCTTCCCCTGGAGGTATTGCAGACGGCTCAGGCCGAGCTTACCGACTTTATGGGCAGCGGCATGTCCGTCATAGAGATGAGCCACCGCGGAAAAGAATTCGACCAGGTCAACAATGAAGCCAACGCAGCCGTCCGCAGGCTCATGGGCGTATCCGACGACTACGAAGTCCTTTTCCTTCAGGGAGGCGCCTCTCTCCAGTTCTGTATGGTGCCTATGAATCTGTGCCGCGAAGGCAAAAAGGCCGACTATATCAACACCGGCGCCTGGGCTTCCAAGGCTTTGAAGGAAGCGCAGATACTTGGCAAGGCCAACGTTATATGGGACGGCAAGCCCGAGGGCTTCCTGAGATGTCCCGACGCCGGCGAGATCACCGTATCCCCCGACGCCGAATACGTTCATATCTGCTCCAACGAGACCATCGGCGGCATACGCTATACCGAGTTTCCCGAGACCGGCAGCGTTCCCCTTATCGCAGATATGTCCTCCGATATCATGTCCCGTGTGATAGACGTAAATAAATTCGGAATGATATACGCGGGCGCTCAGAAAAACATAGGCCCCTCCGGCCTGGCCCTGGTCATTATACGCAAGGACCTCATTGAGAGGGCTCCCGAGAACCTGAGCACCATGCTGAAATACTC
>JAGDAG010000189.1 GCA_017959625.1 Abditibacteriota bacterium
ATTTTCATTAAGGTCACCGAATATGTATTTATAACGCATCCGGTCTAACTTGTTTTTTATACCTGACATTTGAATCCTCCATAACAGACGTTTTTCCTGTGGTATCCAAACCGCCGCGCGGCGGCGTTTATACCATTATTATAACAAACCGTTTTTTTTCAACATTTTATTCATTCTTTCTGCGGGGCGCCTCTGCCGGAAGCAAAAAAGATGGTTCCGGAGGGGCGGGCGCTTTGCGGGGGAAGGGTGGCCGCCCTCCTTTTGCAAAGCGCCGCAGAGCCTCCGTTTTACCCGGGTATCCTTTTTGCCGGAAAACGCTTCGGCCCTTACGGGGCGCGCTTTGCGTCTCCTTCGGCGCTTGGGGTAAAAACGCTTTCTGCGCAGTATCTGCTATACGCCTCCGCGGTGAAAAGATCGGGAAATATTCCGGGCCTGCCGGACGCGCCGGAAACGGCGCTGGGGTGATAAGCGGTGATGTTGCTCCTTTCATTAGTCCACCTTTATTATAACACGGCCCCGCCGCCGGAGTCAAGGGGCTTTTTGCCGCCGTTTCAAAGTATTGCCTGCCCCGGGGAAAAACTGCTATAATAACTGGGGGAAAAGGAATAATACCATGAAAAACACACCGAAACTTATAGTGATGCTCACCCACAACGACCTCACGGTCCCCGACGCCCGGGAGATATTCGAAGGCTGCAAAGACGCCGCCGCGGAGGCCTGGGGCTTCAAGGAGGAGCCGCTGCCCCGCCGGGAGATGGCGGAGCTTTTCGCATATATGAAGCGCTGCGGCAAGGAGACCTTTCTGGAGGTGGTGGCCTATTCCGAAGAGGAAGGACTGGCGGGGGCGGAAACGGCTTACGAGTGCGGCTGCGACTGCCTGATGGGCACGCTTTTTTACGATTCCATAAACGACTTCTGCAAAAAGCGGGGCCTCAGATACATGCCCTTTGCCGGGGAGGTCTCCGGGCGCCCCTCGGTGCTTTCCGGCAGCATAGACGGCATGACAGCCGAAGCCAACGCCCTGCTGGAAAAGGGGGTTTACGGCTTCGACCTTCTGGGCTATCGTTATACGGGAGACGCGGCGGAGCTCTGCCGGCGTTTCGTGGCGGAGGTGAAGGCTCCCGTGTGCATAGCCGGCAGTATCAACAGCTTTGCCCGGCTGGACGAAGTGAAAAAAGCCGCTCCGGCGGCCTTTACCATAGGGGGCGCCTTTTTTGAGGGGCGCTTCGGCAGCGGTTTTGCCCGGCAGATAAACGACGTTTGCCGGTATATGAAAGGTTAGCGGCGTGCCCGGGCTTTTTTACCCTTCGGGATATGCAAAAAGCGTGTTCGATATAGATTACGGAAAGCTGTATGAAGCGGGTTTCCGGGGGCTTGTTTTTGATATAGACCAGACTCTGGTGCCCCATGGAGGCGATTCCACTCCGGAGATCGACGCCCTGTTTCAAAGGCTCCGGGCCATGGGCTTCGGGACCCTCATACTCTCCAACAACAACGAGGCCAGGGTGAAGCGGTTCCTGAAAAACATAGACGCTTTGTATATATGCGACGCCGGAAAGCCCCGGCCCCGGAACTACCGCAGGGCCGCGGAGCTGCTGGGGGTCCCCGTGGAGAAGGCCGTATGCATAGGCGACCAGCTTTTCACCGACGTGCTGGGCGCCAACCTCAGCGGCATGGCAAGCATCCTGGTGGATTTCATCCGGGAGGAGGGCGAAACGTATATCGGAAAAAAACGGCGGCTGGAGAACCTGGTGCTGTTTTTTTATAAGCGAAGCAAAAAATACCGGCGGGGCGCCGGGATAAAAGGGAGATAAGGGACATGCGTTTATTCGGGCGGAATTTCAGCGACCTGAACCCGCTTTTCTGGAACATTGCCACGCGTAAGGGCATACTTGCGCGGAATATAAAAGACTTTTTCGGCAAAGAACGCTTTGCCTCGGAGCGGCGGACGGAAACGCTGCCGGCGGCGGTGAGTTCTTACCGCTCGGCCCTCATCAAGACAGGCCCGGGCATCGATCCCGAGACCCAGACCAACAAGGCTGTGAACATACGCCTGGCGTCGGAAAAAATATGCGGTATGGTGATAAAGCCCGGAGAGACCTTTTCCTTCTGGCGCGCCGTGGGCAACGTCAGCAAAAAACAGGGCTACAAAGAGGGCAGGGTGATACGCCGCGGGACCCTGGTGCGGGGCACCGGCGGCGGGCTTTGCAACCTGGCCAACACCATCAACAATCTTGTTCTCCGGAGCCCTCTGGAGATAACCGAGTTCCACAAGCACTCCGACGCCCTGGCCTGCGATATCGGCCACAGGGTCCCCATGGCCAACGGCACCTCGGTGAGCTTCAACTACGTAGATTACCGCTTTAAAAACAATACCGGCTGCTGCGTGCAGCTGCTGGTCCGGTGCGAAGGCGGCGACCTTGTCGCCGAGCTGCGGAGCGAAAAAGAGTTCCCTTTCTCCTATGACATCAGCGAGGAAGGCCACCGGTTCGTGAAAGAGGACGGCAGATACTACCGGGTGTCAAAGATATACAAGGACACCAAAAACAGGGCCACGGGAGAAACGGTGGAGCGGGAGCTCATCTGGGACAACAGGTCTTTGGTGATGTTCGACCCCGCTCTCATACCGGAGGAAGAGCTGAAGGAACGATAGGCAAGCGCAAAAAAAACGCCCCGAAGGGCGTTTTTTTTTGTCGTCATTCGTTCCCATCCCCTATGGGCGGAAGGCTGGGTTCGTCATCCATACTGAAAGGGGTGGGCTCGCCGCCGCCGCTGCCCTGCTGTCCGGGCATCGCGGCGCTCTTTATGTCGGAGAACACAGTCTGCTCTGCCCCGGAGCCGTCTTTGAAAACGCAGAAGGCTCTGCCGTACCAGGTCTCTCCGGGCTGCACGTTGGTCTTGTTTATGATAAAGGTGCCGGTCTTGGCGGAAAGGCCTCCCGACTTGCCCACTATCACGCCGGGGGTGTCGAACATAAGCTCGTCCACCTGCCCGTCGGACTTCAGAAGCAGCACGCCGTGCATCACCTCTTCGCCGAAACTGCTGCCCTTCACCAGCTGGGCCGGGAAGGATATCTTGCCGTCGCTCACAATGGGCGTCCACAGGTTGACTACAGTGCCGGGAGCGCTTGTTGCGCCGTAAACGGCGACAAAGGACATGTCGGAATAAACCGAGACTGCCAGCCCGGCGGAGCCGCATACTGCCTGCCCGGTGACGGCGTCTGCCCAGTAGGAGAAGGCGTCGCCGTTGTATTCGGCGGGGGCTGCGGCCCTGAACACCTGCGCAGCCTTCAGCTCGGATACCTTAATGCTGCCCGCCGCTTCGGCGCGCACGCTGAACGTGGTCTCGTCCTTCATGAGATGCGCAGTAAAGGTCACGTTGGTCTTCACCTCGCCGCGGAGGGGAAGCGTGCCCGGGTAGTCGTTGGTCCACTCCTTCACCACGTAGCCGGCGCGCATGCCGCCTTCGCCCTGCTGCGCCGGATAGGCTATCTCCCGGTAATCGGTGACCACTTCGGACTTGTATATCTTGCCGAAGTTGTCCTTATAGGTAAAGGTATAAGCCATGGGGGCCACCGCCACGGCCTCTATCTCCGTGTTCCTGCTCACGGTGTAGTAGAATTCCGGATCCTCGGAAAGGATGTTCCCGGCGGAATCCTTCCAGTAGAGGAACCTGTAGCCTCTGGACACAAAGGCAAAGGCTCTGAAGGTCTCGCCCATGGCGCCGGTGAAGCTTGAAGCGCCTTCGCCGTTCACGTAGGTGGCGCAGTTGGTCCCGGTCAGGGTCACGGTGAAAAGGAATTTCTGGTTTTCCACATCTTCGATGGCGTCGCAGAGCTCTCTGCCCCGATCGTCGGTGATGTTGAAATAGTCGTTGCTGCAGGCCTCGATGGCTTCGTCCAGAGCCCTGCGAAGGGCGATCAGGGTATCCGCGCTGTAATAATGCAGGCCGTTCTGATAGATCTTCTCTCCCTTTTCGATGCAGGGCAGCAGGGTGTTTTCCACAAACAGGTTGCACACCTCTGCCGAAAAATCGAGGCTGCTGTAATTGCCCGCCTTGATGGCAGACGTGAGAGGAGCGCCGTTCACCGTAAAGGTCTTGGTGGAGATGGAAACGCCGGGATAACCGGAAAGCAGCAGCGAGAAGTCCACCGGGTCGAACCGGGTATCCGGTTCCACCATCCCCAGGTTCGCCACGTCCTGCCCATTCCAGAAGATCCGAACGCCGTTGATGGGGAGATACAGATCTCCTTTGTGGACTCTGGAAAAGGTAACGGGCACTCTGTTGTCGAGGACGGGATAGCCTTCGGGTCCGGAGTTTTGCCACTCTCTCCCCAGGTTGTCCTGCGCCCAGCCGGAAGCGGTCATGACCCGCTTGCTCACTCCGTCGCACCTTTCAAAGCTGGCGTCGGAGGCATAGCCTGTCAGCTCTCCGTACAGGGGAGCGGAGCAGAAATCGGTGCAGAAAAAGCAGTTCATATAGCAGAGATCGTCATCTCTGCCCTGAAACTGGCCGACTATCCCGCCGGCGATATCGTTTGCCTGCCACTCTATACCGGCGCCGGTGAGACCCTGGGCGTAATAGTTGCCGTTGAAGTAGGAGGGCTCGATCTCGTCGGTCTCCTGGACCACTCCGGCGATACCTCCCAGGGTGCAAACGACGTTGTCGGGGTCTTGGTGGATGATGTCCACGTAGTTGGCTCTGTTGCCGGTGACATGCGCGTTCTGAGCTACCGAGATGATGCCGCCCATCCGGCCGGCCTTGCCGGAGATCGAGGAATATGCCACCGTGTTGGACTCCACGAAAGCGGGACTATCCATGTTGCCTGCAGCGAAGCCGGCTATGCCGCCCAGGGACGCCCACTTGTGGGTGCCGACAACGGATATACGGCCGGCGTAGCAGCCGAAGACGGTGCCGTGGCAGCTGCCGGCGATGCCGCCCATATTGGAGCCGGAGGTATCGGTAATGGTGAGGCCGTTTACCGTGCAGTTGGTGACTGCGCCGCTGACGTAGCCTGCGATCCCTCCCAGCATCCCGTGCTGGTGATCGGAGGTGATGACGACTCCGTCGTCTGCGCTGCCGTAAACCGTGCAGTTTTCGACCGTGCCGTTAATTCCGATAATGCCCGCCACCGGACCTGCGTAGGAAGCAGTGGTCACGGCGCTTGAATCCAGCCGGATGGAAAGGCCCGTTATGGTGCCGTAGTTCTGCGCCGCGAAGCCGGAATAATAATACTGGCCGTTGTAATAGGTCGCCGACATATCCAGGCCGATGATGGTGGCGTTTGTGCCGTCGATGGTGACGCCTTCCGCTACCTCGGAGATAGGGGTCCATTCCTGTCCGGTGAGGTCGAAAATGCCCTCCAGTGTGATGTCTTCAAACACTGCTCTCCCGCAAAGCTGCAGCAGCTGGTCTGTGGAAATGATGGTCCGCGCCTGAGCCGCCGCGGGGAGCAGCAGAACGAAAACCGCCGCAAGGAAGCATAGTTTCCGGAAAAATATCTTCATATGTTTCTCCTTATGGGATACAGCCGGTGGCGGCTGCAAGTATGATCGCTAATATTATTATAGCATATATGGCTTTTTTTGTTGAAAAAAGGCGGTCTCATCCGGGCGGAGCGTTGTATCCCGGGTCTGCGGCTGTTTTTCTTTACAAAGCGGGGAGAATATGATAAATTATAAGTGAACGATCTTTAAGGAATGTTATGCTATGAAAGTTTTTCTTTTGTGCGTTATTGTTTTTGCCTTGTCCGCCGCCCTGCGGGCCGACGTGATATACCGTTACACCATCAACGACGACGGGACTCCCCGGGCCTACGACGAGGCCCTGGCTGTTGCCTGCGTGCAGGGGATAGTGAACAGGGAGAAGCCCGTTTTGTGGGTGAATGCAAAAAATGAAAAGAAAGCCGACGTGTGGGAAGAGATACTCACGCAAAAAGGGCATTGGCTTTTCGGGAAACGCTGGGTGGATATCAAAAGCCTTCCCAATATAGAGGCCATGGAGGAACACAGGAAGCTCTCCAAGAGCCTGGAGAAAAGCTCCGGCGCCGGGGGTCCGAAGCTCCTTCCCCCCAGGCCGGTGGACGAAGATACCGTGGACGCCCTTGACGTGCTGGTCAGGTGTGCGAAAGGCAAAATAAAGGGCGCCGTGATATGGGATCCGGAGGTCCCCGCCACGGTGAACGTGGCCACCACCGCCGCCGGCGCCGAGGACCTGATAGTCCTGAGCCCGGAATTTGCCGAGCTGTATCTGCCCGGCTGGAAGCTTGAGGTAAAACACGATCTGCGGGGCAGGTTCGACGGCTCGGAAACGGGTTCCGCCAAAAACGACGCCTACCGCTGGGCCATAAGGGAATATCTGGAAAAAGGGAAATGCTCCAAAGACTTTATATTTCTCAACACCGACGCCTGGAACCAGAGAAAGGGGGGCACCATGGCCTGGGCGGTGGTCCGGGACTGGGACGTCATGAACCGGGGGTTCGTTTACGACCTTTCGCCCTGGGGGACGGAAACTCCGGGAGACGACCCGGACCAGCCTTTGGGGACCGATCTCGAGACCTATAAAATGATGCTCTCCGCCCTGTACAAACAGACCGGCGGAAAGCAAATGACGGAGCTGGCGGGGTTTTTTGATTTTGAAAAGTATTCCAACGCCGGCGCCGGGAGCCACCATCCCGTAGGCACCGAGTGGGAGACCGTGTATCTCATAACTCCCTACAACTGCTATCAGAACACGGCGGACCACAACTGCTACAACAAATCGTTCCATTCGAAATTCCGGTTCAAAGCCCTGAAGCAGAAAGTAAACAAGCATCCCAAAGCAACGCTTGAGAACAAGGTGTATCTGTGCGTGCTGATGGCGGATTACGACAGCGCCACTCCCTTTTACGCCTTCCTGCCGAACTATTGGAAGGATCCCGCCCGGGGAACGGCGCCCCTTTCCTGGGGCATAAACCCCAATCTGATAAACACCTATCCCGACCTGATAAGCTACTACTACGAAACAGCCACGGAAAACGATTATTTCGTGGCGGACGCTACCTGCGCCGGGTATTTCAACCCCACCCGGGTGCTGCCGGAAAATATGCCGCTTTTTATAAAGCACAACCAAAAATACTACAAGGCCCTGGATCTGGATATATCGCCCATGGTGCTGGATATGCAGACTCCCACGCCTCTGGTAAAGGACGCCTTTGCAAAGTTCTCCCCCCGGGGCTACGGCGCCATGGTGGGCGACTGGCACGCTCTGGGGGCCGTGAACCCCGAGCCCCAGGTGTGGAAAGGCATGCCGGTGACCGACCTCTACAACGTGGGAGACGCGGCGAGCATCGCCTCCCTTATAAAAGGGGCCAAACCCGGCTCTCCGGCCTTTTATTACCTGAGGATAGTGTGGGAGGCGCCTTCTCCTGTCATAAGCAGGCTGGAGGAAGTGAAGACGCTGTGTCCGGAGTATGACATAGAGATAGTGGATCCCTACACCTTTTTTGACCTTCGGAAAGAGGATCTGAAAAAGAAGGGCATGGAGCTGAAATAAAAACGCCCCCGTCCGCCGAAAAACAAAACGGGCCTGTCCGGCGTCGGACAGGCCCGTTTAACATGCGTTTTTGCTGCCGGGAACTTCCGTCCGCCCTCGCCAGAGTAAAAATGCTGTGCGGGGTGGTTTTGCGGGCCTTCCCGTGTTATACTGTATTTGAAGAAATGGCGAAAGGAAAACGGTATGAAAACTTTGTTCGCTGCGCTGTCGCTTTTTATCCTGGCGGCGCAGGTATGGGCTGCTGGGCCCGTTATCTATAAATACACTCTGCTTGACGACTCCACTCCCCGGGCCTACGACGAGGCGGCCGCCGCGTTCTGCATGCAGGGGCTCCTCAACAGGGACAAGCCCGTATTATGGATCACCGGCAAAAAGGAAAACGCTCCCGACGTGTGGGAGAGGCTGCTTACGCAAAAGGGCCGGTGGCTCGCCGGCAGAGAGTGGCGGGAGGTGAAAAGCGCCGACGGCGACTCTCTCAGCGCCCTTTTCGGCCTG
>JAGDAG010000190.1 GCA_017959625.1 Abditibacteriota bacterium
ATGCGGCCTCTTTTTCCGGAAAGCCGGGCAGGGTGTGGCTCACCGAGATAGGCTGGCCCACCCACAGCGGCGGCGGCCAGCCGGAAACGCGGCAGGCGGAGTTTCTGGTGCGCGCGTATATGGACGCCCTTTCGGTGAAGGGAGTGGAAAACGTCACCTGGTACGATTTTATCGGCGACGGCGAAGACGAAAACGAAATGGAGCACAACTTCGGGCTGCTTCACAGAGACCTGACGCCGAAGCCCGCGTATCTTGCTTTCCGGACCATGTCGGAGGCATTGGCGGGAAAAGAATACGCGGGCGCCCTGCAGCCGGGAGGCGGCGTCACCGCATACCTCTGGAAGGGAAAGGGCGAAACGGCGTGCCTGTGGCCCGGGGAAAACGGCTTTTACACCTTTGAAGGCGGCGCCTTTCTTCTGTTTAACGTTTACGGGGACAGGCTCGGGAGGACCGTTTACCTGAAGGCGGGGCAGCCGGTATTCGCCGCGGGGGAAAGGCTCGGCGGCCTTAAGGTACGGAAGGAAGGCGCCTTTATCCCGCCGTCTGTGGTAAGGGGCGGAAGCGTAAAGCTCACTGCTCCGGCGGCGCTTGTCCCCAAAAGCCTGCCGGAATGCTGCAGCTTTTCCGACGGCTTTCTGCGGGCAGGAAAAGGGCCTCTGGTTCCCGGCAGGGCCGTTTTTTCCGCCGGCGAAAGCGACGTGGAGATAGATATCCTGCCGGAAACGCTGATACTCAGATAGAAGGCAAAAAAAGAGGCCTGAAGAAGGCCTCTTTTTTGTTTTCATCTACTGATCCATATATTCGGAAACCGCGGTCCTGTAGGAAGCGGTGATCTCTTTCACGCTTTGGTCTATCTGCTTTTTGCCGTTGACCTTCACGGTGAAGGCGTCGCCCGCGGTCACCTTTCCCAGATGTTTGAGCTCCACCTTCTTTTCCGCGCACAGAGCCTCAAGGGCTTCCTTCTTTTCCGGTTTGGCGGAGACCACTATCCTGGACTGCCCCTCGGCAAAGAGGGCGTTCACGGGCTTTGACGCCGTCCGGTAGTCTGTTTCGGCGCCTTTGCCGCCCCTTATGCAGCACTCTGCCAGACATACGGCAAGGCCGCCGTCGCTGACGTCGTGGGCGCAGGTGAGGAGCCCTTTGTCTATGGCCTCCCTTATGCATTCCTGGACCCGGAGCTCGTCGTCCATATCGAAATAGGGAGCGTCACCGGCGGCCAGGCCGCAGATGCAGTTCAGATATTCGCTTCCCCCCAGATCATCAAAGCCGGGGACCGTGTCCGGGGTGCCGGAGAGCAGGTAAATGTCGTCGCCGGGGTTCTTGAAATCGGAGGTCATGCGTTTTGAAACGTCTTCCAGGAGCCCGCACATACCGATGGTAGGGGTGGGGAATATGGTCCCGTTAGGGGTCTCGGTATAAAAGGAGACGTTGCCCGATATCACCGGGGCGTTGAAGGCTTCGCAGGCTTCCGCCAGCCCCTTTACGGCCTGCTCGAACTGCCAGAAGGCTTCGGGCTTTTCGGGGTTGCCGAAATTCAGGCAGTCGGTGACGCCGTTGGGCAGGGCTCCGGAAACGGATATGTTCCTGGCGGCCTCGGCAACGGCTATCTGCGCCCCCTTGAAGGGGTTGAGATACACGTATCTGCCGTTGCAGTCCGTCACCACCGCCACGCCCTTTGAGGTGCCTCTTATCC
>JAGDAG010000191.1 GCA_017959625.1 Abditibacteriota bacterium
GGTATCCCTCGGGGGACTGGGTGAGGACCAAGGACAACTTTGACCCCTTACTGTGGGACGACGGCTTTGCCGAGAGCAACGCCTGGGGGGCCTGCGTGTCCGCCGTCCACGACGGCGAGGGTCTCTGCGGCCTCTACGGCGGCCGGGAGGGCCTGACGAGGCGCCTCAACGACATATTTGCCGCCGACTGCCACTATGCAAGAGGCTTCGTCACCCATGAGAACTTTGAGGCCCGGGACCTGAGGATGGGCCAGTTTCAGCACAACAACCAGCCCAGCCAGCACATACCCTATATGTACGCCTTCACCGACGAGAAGTACAAGACCCAGGCCCTGAGCCGGGAGATACTCCGGCGGCTGTACGTGGGCGCCGATTTCGGCCAGGGCTACACCGGCGACGAGGACAACGGCGAGCAGTCCGGCTATTTCGTGATGGCGAGCCTGGGCTTTTATCCCCTGAGCCCCGCCTCCGGGGAATACGTGATAACCTCGCCTCTCTTTGACAGGGTGACTCTGGACCTGCCCACGGGGAAAACGGTGATAGAAGCCAGGAACAACCGGAAGGAAAACACCTATATCCAAAGCCTCACGGTGGACGGAAAGCCCTGGAACAGGATAACCATAGGCCACGATACCCTGATAAAGGCAAAGCGTATAGTGTTTGACATGGGTCCGAAGCCCTCCCGCTGGGCGGAAGGCACCTATCCCGAGAGCCTGACCCCCGAGGGGCAGGCGCCCTCGCCTCTGAGGGATATCTATTCCGACGGCTCCTTCTTCAGCGATGACAACTCCGATTCCTGGAAGACGGCGGAGGAGCCCATATACCAGACGCTGGACCGGCCGGAAAAGGTGGTGATGGTCACCCTCTGCTGCAACGGCAGGGAGACCGCCCCCCGCCGGTTCGCCCTCTACGGCTCCAACGACGGCGAAGGCTGGACCCTGCTGGAGGAGAGGAAGAACATAGAGTTCAAGTGGGACAGGCAGCTGAAGCCCTTCATAGTACACAAGCCCGGCCTCTATACCCGGTACAGGCTGGACGTGAAGGGGGATCTGGCGGAGGCAGAGCTGCTGAAGTAGATCTCCCGGTAAATACTGGCGGCAGGCTGACGGCCTGCCGCTTTCGCTTATCCCGGCGGAACGCCGAAGAAGCGACGTCTCCCCGGCGGTTCGCTCTTCCCGTCACCTCGGCGCAGGAGCGCCTGCCGCCGCCCTTTCCGTGACAGGCGCGCCGGGCGCGAAAAAACAGCGGGCCCGGGGGCCCGCTGACAGAATATTACTTTATTTTCCCTTATCCACGTCGCACACCACCGTGGACCAGTAGTCCATGTCGGTGCAGCTGAAGCGGCCGCCGAACCGCAGCTCCCCGTCTTGGGGTGTCAGAGAGAAAACTATTCGGTTTGCCCCCTTTCCGAGGGGCAGGGGACCTGTGGCAAAGCCGCCGTCGGCGGAGGGGCTTTGGCTGTTGTCAAATACTGCTCTGCCGTTAACGTATATGGTCAGGCTGCCGGAGCAGCTGCCGGCAAGGGTCACCTGCGGAACGTTGGGCTCAGCCAGCAGCTCGTCGAGGGCCCTGGGCGACCAAAGCCGCAGCGAAAGATATACGGCTTCGCCGCCGCTGCTTTTGTCAAACGTAAAGACGCCGTTTTTGTCTGCTGTCAGTTCTGTACCGCCTTTGCCGGAGTCTTCCTGTTTATTATCATACTCAGGAAGGAGCAGCAGCCGGACGACAGTCTCCTCGGCCGTGTTCCCGCTGATGCTGACGGGCGTGTGTTTTATCCCCAGAAAAGACGCCGTCTCCGCGTAAAGACGCGCTCTGTCTCCGTCCGTTCCTGTGCCGATAGACCACAGCAGCACCTTGCCTCTGTCTTTGGGCACGGACACAAAAGCGGAAGCGTCGGGCTTGTTTTCGCGCTCGCTGCGCAGCAGCAGGGCGGGGGTAAGATAATTGTATCCGTACCACTCCGTATTGCAGGGATCTATGATGCGGTTGCCCTTCTCCAGGATCTCGCCGCCTATGCCGAGGTCCATTATGTCCCTGTTTGCCGATTCCGTAAAATACAGGATATCGTTGGGGATATAGCGGCTGACCAGACTGGTGGCATGCCGTTCCACACACTCCGCGCTGCAGCCGGTTATCCTTGAGACTGCGCCGGCGTTTTCCGGCGTTATGCCCCATACGAATACTATCCTTCCGGAGCGGGTAAAGGCGTCTGCTTTTTTCAGAATACCGCCGAGGCTTTCTTTTGTGATACGCGAACCGTCTATAAGCAACATGTAATCGCCGTCTCCTCCGGAAAGATCCCAGCCTGCGATCCTCAGAGTCCGCCGCAGATCGTCTCCTCCGATATAGCACACCCTCTCTATCCAGGGCTCAGGATATTTGTACCCGGGCTTTGGCTCCGGGACATAGGACCATTTTCCTTTTTTGGCTTCTCCCGGCGCAAAGGCGTCCTTTACCGCTTCGAACATGGGCCATTCCTCATACATGGGCAGGCCGGGGTCATAGCCGGGGTTGAGAGTGGTGGCGTAGGGGCCCAGCCGCTCCGGCTGAACGCCTATCTGACCTTCCCTTTGTCTGTCAAAGAAAACGCCGTCGCCGGGCTCCGGCGCTCTTGCAGTGTCCTCCTGCCCCAGAGGCAGAGGCTTCAGGGCATACCACACCAGATCGAAAACGGAAAGATACGAGGCGCCGTTGGCCCTTTGATATACTGCCAGCTGTTCCCAGCTTTCATATGCCAGGGCTTCCATTTTTCCCTCTATGCTTTCGTATGCCCTGCCGCCGTTCCACCGTGACAGCTCCCTGGGAGTGCCGTAGTAGGCGGCGGTGCATTCGCCTACGCCCCAGGGTTTGTTTTGGGAGGCTATCTCCCGGCAGCGTTCAAGACTCTTGTAATGGAGCATATTCACCGGCAGCCGTCCGCCCAGATCCTCGCAGCCGTCGCCCGACACCCAGTCCCTGGAAGGATCAAGAGCGCGGCATATGTCATAAAGCCTTCCGCACTTTTCCATAATAACGCTGCGTTCTTCGGGCGAATGCCCGGAAACAATGCTTCCGTCCACTACTTCGTTTTCTATGGACCAGCCGAACACGGAGGGGTGGCTGCGGTCCCGCAGCACCAGCTTTTCTATGTGTTGGTTTGCCCTCTCCCAGAAAACGTCCTCAAAAAAGTTGAAGGCGCAGTGGCTTTCCCATATGGCGCTTTCGTCCAGAACGGCGATGCCCATCTCGTCGGCCATATCCATGTAAAACTCGGGGTAGGGCTGGGCGTGGAGGCGCACGGCGTTGCCGTTGGCGGCCTTGACGGCGGAATACCAGGCCCAGGGATAGCGGCGGGTCATCTGGGGGATGCCCATGAAGTGCCAGCTGTCACCCTTCAGGAGGATTTTTTTGCCGTTGAGGAGCAGATCCTTTCCCTTTATGCGGAACTCTCTGTAGCCGAAACGCATATCCATGCGGTCTTCGGCCTCTCCGGCAATACGTACCGAAGCCAGACAAAGCTTTGGCGCGTCAAGGGTCCATAGAGGCAGGCTCCTGCCGGAGCAGGCGATCCGGGCTTTGGCGCTGCCGCCGGCGGGTACCCTGAGAGAAGTTTCTTCAAAATCTGCCAAGGCTACGGAAAAATCGGCATGTCCCGGTCTTCCGGGTCCGGTCTGCCGTTTTTGCCGGTGATCCATCTGTACACAC
>JAGDAG010000017.1 GCA_017959625.1 Abditibacteriota bacterium
GGACGCCACCGGCTGTGTGAAGTCCACATGCTTCAACATGCGGAAGGCAGGCTATACCGTGCATGTCATCTCGGATTGCGTTACCAGTTACGATCTGAAAAAGATCGATGAGATGCTGACCTACTACGCGGAAAAGGGATGCGAGGTCACCGGCAGGACGGCGCTCCCCTGCCGTATGGTCCTTGAGGCGGGGGGCGAGAGCGCGGCGTCCGAGGGGACCGACCACTTTTTTGTCCTTCCGGAAAGGGAGGCTGTCCTTTACGTCAATGGCGTATGCCGGGGAAAAAGAAGGTTTGCCCCTCAGACGGGAACAGAGGTGTGGGCGGAAAGCGGCTTCGCCAGGGTGTTCCCCAATACTCCTCCCGGCAGAAAAAGCATTGCCCTCTGCGCCCCCCGGGGCGGGCGGGTCTCCTTTCAGCTGTGCGCAAGGAGCGTAAAGCCGGAGGACCTGGCCCTGAAAGCCGGCGCCTTCACCTCGGAGCGGGGGAAGATAGGCCCCGGCTGTATAAGTCTGCGGCACAACAGATATATATGGCTCGACAGGCCTTCGGATACGGTCATAAGGGACGGGGAGCATCTGATAGCGTCGGAGATCCCCTGCGAAGGCCCGCTGCCGGGCCTTTGGGCAGACGTGCTGGTTCCCTGCGACAGACTCCGTATATCTCCGGACAGGACCGAAGCCCTGTGGGCAGATATCCGGGTCCCGGAGGACGCCCCTCCCGGGCTCTACCGCGGCAGGATATTTGCCGGCAGCGGGGCGGTATCCGTTTCTCTGAGGGTCTATCCCGTCCGGCTTCCTGAGGGCGGAGGGCTCAAATGCAGCTTTTCTTTTGTGGAGAGCCTGGCCCGAAAGGTCATGGGAAAGGATTTCAGCCCCCGCAAAGCGGCGGAATTCCTGAGGTCCTGCGGCCTGGATTATCATGACGCCGGCTCCACGGGGACGGAGACGGGATATCACGCCTCCTCTTTTGTGCTGACCAACGCCGCCGAAGAGGAAGACGGACTATATACCCTTTACAACCCGCCCGGAGCCTACGACGCTTCTTTTCTCCGGCGCTTTGCCCAAAGGCTGGAAAAGCCCTACGCCTTTCTCCTGGAGCGGGGTATGGCGGACAAGGCCTACGTGTACGGCTTTGACGAGAGAGGGCCGGAATACTACGGAGCCATAAAAAAGACCTTTGGCATGGTCCACAGCCGTTTTCCCGGGCTCAAAACCCTTTCCACCGCGGTCATACCTCCGGAGATATGCCCCTTCGATATGGGTATCGACGCATACGTTGCCCTTGACGGAAGGCTGTCCCGGGAACAGATGAAAATGCAGAAGGAAAAGGGCGGCGAATACTGGTGGTACGTCTGCGGAAACAGAAGGTTTGCGGTGGAGAATACCCTTATAAGCGACAGGCTGCTCTTCTGGCAGACCAAAAGAGAGGGGCTGGACGGCTTTTTTTACTGGGCTCTTAATTTCTGGGACAAAGAGGACAACAGCCCCCTGGAGCAGGAGAGAAGCGAATACGTCTTTGATATATCCGGCGGCCCCTGCCACGGGGACGGAAGGCTGCTGTATCCCGGCGAAAACGGCGCTATCCTGTCGTCCCCCAGATTCGAGCAGATCCTTTTGGGGCTGGAGGATCACAGGCTGCTTTCTCTCTATGAAGAAAAATACGGGGCAAAGAAGACCCGGGCCCTTATAGACAGCCTGTGCCCGGGGACGGGAGCGTATCATACGGATCCCGGGGCGTTTGACAAAGCCCGCAGACAGCTTCTGGAAGGGCTCGGGAACAAGGAAAAGCTTTGATGACGACTATTAAATACGAACTGCTTGCCGAAAAGCTCAGAGACAAAATACAGGCGGGGGCCCTGAAGCCCGGGGACATGCTCATGTCCCGCTCCCAGATGGAGAAGCACTACAAGGTGTCTGCCACCACCATAAACCGCACCCTTGACGCCCTGTCGGAGGAGGGGCTCATCATACGCCTCAAGGGAAAGGGCTGCTTTGTGGCGGAAAAGAAATACAGAGGCGCCAAAACTGTGGCTGTGATCTGCCCCATGAGCGTGAACCCTTCAAAAACGGACATCGCCCCCTTTCTGGTGAACGCCGTGGCCTCCTCTCTCAGAGGCACCGGCTTTGCGCCTCTGCTTTTTGACTCGAACGATTGGAAGGCGGGTTTTTCCGCGGCGCTGCGGCAGAAAGCCGCAGGGGTCCTGAGCATGGTCAACGAGCCCGCCGCCATGGACTATATGGCCGCTGAAATGAAAAGGACGGGCATCCCCGTGGTTTTTCTGGACAAAAAGGGCCCCGCCGGGGGCTACGTGGGCACCGACCACTTCCGCGGAGCGCTTCTTGCCGTGCAGAAGGCTCTGGATATGGGGTATGACAAAATCTATCATTTTTTTGAGACCACCCGCTTCATGTCCGTCATCGAACGCAAGCTGGGCTACGCCCACGCCATGACCCTGGCGGACCTGAACACCAGGCTCATACCGGTAGACGTCTCCGAAACGGCCTATATCCCCGCCTTTTATAACGCCATGCTTGAAAACAGGGAGATCCTCAAAGAAAAGTGCGCCGTGTTCACCACCAACGGCGACGGTATGACGGGCGTCTGGAGAGCCGTATGCGACATCAGGCCGGACGTATATCCCGCCCTTATCTCCTTTGACGACCCGGATATGGCGCTGCCTGAGGGAGTGCCCTTTATAAACGTGGTGCAGGACCTTTCCGAAATAGGTTCCCGGGCCGTCGGGATGCTGCTGGCGAATATACTGGAGGACAAGCCCCTGTCCGACGTGAAGATAAGCCCGGAAATAATAGAAGGGAACAAGATGCATATGGCTTTGTCCGAAGCCGCCGATTGCCGAAAATAAGGATATACCATGAAACACATTTTTCTCACTCTGCTGCTTATTGCCGCCGCGTCCGGAGCCTTCGCTTCCGGTTTTCCGAAGATCGCCAGCTTCTGGGGCTGTCCCCCTTCCACCGGGGACTACGATCTCTGGTCCCGCTACGGTATGCTGATCTGCTGGGAGAGCCCCTACGATGATTACGTCCGGCTTTCCCGGGGGATAAGGGAGCTGGACCCGGAGGCCGTCATTCTGGACACCGCCATCCTCACCAGCTTCGGCAGGCCCGACGAATGGTATCCCTGGATGAAGGACGAGTGGTGGCTCAGGGACAGCAAGGGAGACCGTGTGAC
>JAGDAG010000192.1 GCA_017959625.1 Abditibacteriota bacterium
CTGCGCCTTTGCCGCCAGGGTCAGGGGCTTTATCCCGTGAGGGTACCTGACGGGGTCGGGGATATCCGAAATGGGGAAATGGTAGTTCCCCACACCCTTGGGAAAGCCGTCTCTGGTGTACCATGCATCGAACCACACGGCCTCAAAGCTCATATCGGCAAAGGCTCTCAGGAATTCCCGGTCTTCCTTTTCCACGGCGTTCACGCTGGTTTTCCATGCGGATTCGTAGCATATGGGCACAAATCGGGGCCGCCCGTCCTTTTTGGGGATGATATGCCGTATCATCATCCGGCGGAACGCATTCAGCCCGGTCTGCATGTCCGGCCCTTCAAAGCCGCAGGCCAGCACCCGGGCGCTGCGGAGAGTTTCTCCGGGTTTTAGATACGCGTTCACCTTGTCTCTGCCCGCTTTTATATACACGCCGTTCTGGTCCCTGCCGATATCCGCATACCAGTTGCCGGTCCAGCCTATGGCGAAGCTGACGCCTCCGTCGGGCCATTTCACCGAATAATAAGGCGAAGCGCTCCCCGAGGTGGAAGCCAGCCCTCCGTGGCGGACCTCCAGCGGGCTTGCGGTCTGCAGATACGAGCATTCCGGCGAAAACTCATACCAGTTGAAGCCCTGATACCCTGTGGAGCCCCTCATGGTGAGCGCCGCCACGTTTTTCTCCCCGGCGGCGGGGTTTACCGGCTTTACGGGCAGGCAGGTAACGGGGGCGTCGGCCATATCCGCTATCTTTATATCCAGGGCCGCCATGTCGGAGATGACCCCGCTGTTTGTATCCCCGCGGTTCTCAAAGAACAGGGTCCAGTCTTCTCCCTCTTCGTAACGGGCCAGCTCGCAGGATATCCGCAGCCCGTCGGGATGGCTCCAGGTATAGACGGTCCTGCCGTCCCTGTCTTCGACCTCCAGGGGCAGATCCTCCAGAAACTCTCTTGACGAAACTCCGTTGTAGCAAAAGCTGAAGGGATAACGATATTCCTGTTTTGCCCGGGACAGCACGCTGTCCAGCCAGACTGTCTTTCCGCTGCGGGTGACGACCAGGGCTTCCCCCCAGTCGAACCAGTCCGAGTTGAAAAGGCCGTCGGGCCGCCATGCCTTCAGGGTGATATCGGTGGCTCCGGCAAGGGGGATATCCAGATCGAGGCTTGTCCCGTCCGCCTCCAGGATGCCGCTCTCGAACAGCGCCTTTCCCCCTGCTTCCACCGAGCATTTGTCGGCAACCGGCCTGCCGAAGGCCGCCCGGTCCACTCCCGCGGCGGCAACGAAACGGGCCAAAGGCTCGCGGAACACGAACCTCAGCTCGCTGTCGCAATGGACCCCGATGCCCCTGGGAAAGGTTTTATCTCCCAGGACGATGGGGGAATGGGAGGCGTTATACACGCATCTGTTTATCCGGGTGGTGCGCCCTTTGCCGAATTCCTTTACTATGATGCACTCCGCCTCTTTTCCGTCTCCGCCGCCCCAAAGGGAACCGGCCCAGGCGCGGCAGCAGAAAAGCAGGACGAGAGCAAGCAATAAAAACAAACGCATTATTATCTTCTCCGAAAGCCGGAAAAACTCCGGACACATATATTATAACACACCTCCGGGGGCGGAAAACCAAAAATCTTTGCCGTTTTTCGGCGGCAGCTCCCGCTTCTGTTCCCGCGGTAAAAATGAAAGACGGTTTTTTTGCGAAAACAAACAGAAATTATGCTATAATAGTAATGTAAGCAAAGGGATGCCGTCTTCCTCCGGCAGCCCCGTAACAGGAGAATATTTATATGGAAGGAACTTTCTGGGCGATCCTGCCTGCCCTGATAGCGATTTTTCTGGCGTTGCTGACAAAAGAGGTGTATTCGTCCCTATTCTGCGGCATACTGGTGGGCGCTTTTCTGGCAAACGGCTTCAACCCCGTGGACTCATTCAACACCATAGTCACCAAGGGCCTGTCCGAGCCTGTGGCCGACCTGGCCGGCATCTCCATCTTTCTGGTGATACTGGGCAGCATGGTGGCGCTCCTGAACAAGTCCGGAGGCAGCCAGGCCTTCGGCGTGTCGGTGAAAAAGAAGATCAGATC
>JAGDAG010000193.1 GCA_017959625.1 Abditibacteriota bacterium
CCCCCCATCTGCCTTTTGCGCCGACACAGTCGGCTTATAATGAAAAAGGCAGATGGTGCCCCCGAGGATCCCACTGCCTCCTTCGCCTCGGCGCTTTGCGCCGGTCGTATGGCGAAGTCGGCGGGATGACACGGAGCGCACGCTTCCGCCGAGGTGACGCCGTGGGGGCTAAGCTTTTCCGACGGGATGACCGCTGCGCGCTTCCCCTTTCCGCCGCTTTCCGTATGTGCTATAATGGATTTATAAATATAATTCGGAAACCTGATCCGGGAGAGAGATCATGAAAATGCATATCATCCTTGCGGCGGCTTTGCTGGCGTGCGGCAGCCTGCTCGTTGCCGGGCCGGCAAGCTCCGAAGGAAGCGCAGGAGAAAACAACTTGCAGTCAAATATCATCATACATCCCGCCAATACGGTGGGCGAGACCGACGACGCCCTGTTTTCGTCGTTTTTGGAGCACATGGGCAGGGCCGTTTATCACGGCATATACGAGCCGGGGCATCCCAAGGCCGACGGCGACGGTTTCCGCCGGGACGTCATAGATCTGCTGAAGCCTTTGGGTCTGGAGCTGGTGAGGTATCCCGGAGGCAATTTCCTTTCCGGCTACGACTGGAAGGACGGCATTGGCCCTAAGCAGGACAGGCCCCGGCGCCTCGACCTGGCCTGGAAGTCCGTGGAGACCAACCAGGTGGGGGTGGACGAGTTTATGAAGTGGTGCGCAAAGACCGGCGTAAAGCCCATGATGGGCGTGAATCTGGGTACCGCCGGGGCAAAGGAAGCCATAGAGCTCATGGAATACTGCAACCATCCCGGGGGCACATATTATTCCGACCTGCGCAAAGCCAACGGCCATCCGGAGCCCTACGGCGTCAAATACTGGTGCCTGGGCAACGAGATGGACGGCGACTGGCAGATCTGCCACAAGACGGCGGAGGAATACGGCCGCCTGGCCTACGAGACCGGCAAGCTCATGAAGCTCATGGACCCGGAGTGCCGCCTCACCGTGTGCGGGTCCTCGGCCTACCGCATGAGCGGCGACTGGGAGACGGAGGTGCTGAAGCGTACCTGGCCCATAGCGGACTATATAGCCATCCACGGCTATTACGGCGTCCCTGACGGCGACATCCCCGCCTTTCTGGCCTCGAATCTGGAGCTGGAGGAATACATCAAAAAGGTGGCGGGCATCATCGAGTCTGTCCGCCACAGCAAACGCAGCGACAGGCGGGTGTATATCTCCGTGGACGAGTGGAACGTGGCCTATCACGGCGACCGGATCCCCCACGAGGACTGTACGGAAGCGCCCCATATAGGCGAGGACCACTACGTGTTCGTGGATTCTCTGGCCTTTGCGTCCCTTTTTATGACCATCCTGAGGAACTGCGACAACGTAAAGGCCGCCTGCTTTGCTCAGCTGGTGAACGTGCTGGCTCCCGTGCTCACCGAAAACACGGAGGAGGGCGGCAGAAGCTGGGCCCAGACCATCTACTGGCCCTTCCTGCACCTGTCCAAATGGGGCAGGGGCACCGTGCTGGATATGAGGATCGCGGGAGATACCTACGATGCCGGCGGCAGGACGGGCATCGGGTATCTGGACTCTCTGGCGGTGCTCTCCCGGGATAAAAAGGAGCTGATCCTCTTTGCGGTGAACCGCAGCCTGGAGAGGGATATGGACGTCAAGTGCGACCTGTCCGCCTTCGGCGGCGGCAGGGTGGCGGAGCATACGGTCCTCAATAATGACGACCTGAACGCCGAGAACACCCCCGAGGAGCCGGACCGGGTGAAGCCCCGGCCGGGAAATGGCTGCCGGATAGAAGACGGCTGTCTCACCGGCGCTCTGGAAAAGCACAGCTGGAACGTGATCAGGATAAGACTGGACAAAGGAGAATCAAAGTGAGGTCTGTTATCACCATACACCCCGCCTATACGGCGGGAGAGACTAATGATGACCTGTTTTCGTCGTTCATCGAGCATATAGGCAGAGCCGTTTATCACGGCATATACGAGCCGGGCATCCCTCGGCGGATGAGGACGGCTTCCGACGGGACGGCATAGACCTCATAAAGCCCCTGGGCCTGTCACTGGTGAGATATCCGGGAGGCAATTTCGTTTCCGGCTACAACTGGCGGGACGGCATAGGGCCCCGGGAGAAGAGGCCCCGGCGCATGGACCTGGCCTGGAAGTCCGTGGAGACAAATCAGGTGGGCGTGGACGAGTTTGTCCGGTGGTGCCGCAAGGCGGGGATCAAGCCCATGATGGCCGTGAATATGGGCACCGGGAGCGCCCGGGACTCCCTGGACCTCATGGAATACTGCAACCATCCGGGTGGCACCTATTATTCCGACCTGCGGAAGGAGAACGGCAACCCCGAGCCCCACGGTATCAAATACTGGTGCCTGGGCAACGAGATGGACGGGGACTGGCAGATAGGCCACAAGACGGCGGAGGAATACGGCCGCCTGGCCTACGAGACCGGCAAGCTCATGAAGCTCATGGATCCGGAGTGCCGCCTGGCCCTGTGCGGCTCCTCCAACTACGCCATGAGCGGCGACTGGGAGGTCGAGGTGCTGAAGCGCGCCTGGCCCGTAGCGGACTACGTGGCCGTCCACGGCTATTACGGCTGCCATAACGGCGACGTTCCCGCCTTTCTGGCCTGCAATCTGGATATGGAGGACTATATCAAAAAGGTGGCGGGCATCATAGAATACGTGCGCCACGGCAAGCGCTCGGACAGGCAGGTATATATCTCCGTGGACGAATGGAACGTGTGGTACCACGGCGACAGGCTGCCCCACGAGGACTGGAGCGAGGCTCCCCATATAGTGGAGGACAACTACGTCTTTGCGGACGCCCTGGCCTTCGCTTCCATATTCATGACCATCCTCAGGAACTGCCGCGTGGTAAAGGCGGCCTGCCTGGCCCAGCTGGTGAACGTTATCGCCCCCATTATGACGGAGAATACGGAGGAGGGTGGCAGGATATGGGTCCAGCCCACCTACTGGCCCTTCCTGCACCTCTCTAAATGGGGCAGGGGCACAGTGCTGGATATGAGGATCGCGGGGGATACCTACGACGCGGGCGGCAGGACCGGCATACCCTGTCTGGACTCTCTGGCCGTGCTTTCGCAGGACAAAAAGGAGCTGACCCTCTTTGCGGTGAACCGCAGCCTTACGGACGATATGGATATCAAATGCCGCCTTCAGGACTTCGGCGGCTGCAGCATCACGGAGCATATAGTCCTTAATTGCGACGACCTGAATGCGGAGAACACTCCGGACGAGCCGGACCGGGTGAAGCCCCGGCCGGGGACGGGCTGTATGCTGGACGACGGCTATCTCACGGGAACGCTGGAGAAGCACAGCTGGAACGTGATCAGGATAAAACTGGATAGGGACTGATGATAATTGCCTTTCGCAGGCGCTTTGCGCCTGCGAAAGGCATCGCTTTGCCGGGGCTCCGGGCAGTTTTTGTCTGTCTGTGGGTAACGGCAGGAAAATGTGTTATCATATAATCGTAATACCTTGCATATACAAAGGAGAACATAAGGACATGAATACGAAAAAAACTATCGGCATCGCCGCCGCCCTGGTCTTTCTGCTGGCCTGGGCCGCATACGCGGCGCCGCCCAGGATCGCGGTGGCGTCTTTTTCGGCCACGGGCAACACCGAACAGGTGGCACAGTTCATAGCGAAAAG
>JAGDAG010000194.1 GCA_017959625.1 Abditibacteriota bacterium
AGCCGGCGTCCAGGCAGGAATAGCGGATGGTGGTCCTGAGGAGCCTGTAATAGTCCTCGGAAGGGGTCCATGCATCGTTTTCTCCCTGGTGCCACAAAACGGCACGGAAGCCGCCCTTCCCCAGCTGAAGCACTCTGTCGAGAAAATATCCGTAAAGCTCGGTACCGGGGCTCCACTGAGAGACGGAGGTGCCTCCGTGTCCCGTGGAAGCAAAGCCTATGGGCACCCCGAATTCTTTATACAACAGATCCCCCAAAGCGGGATAAAAGGAACCGCCGCTGCTGCCGTCGTGGACCCCGATCATGGGGTCGTTTGCCGGCTGCCAGCGTTTTCCGTCGGTGCAGGACACCATGCCGCTTTCCTGCCGGGAACGGTCCGGCGAAGAGTTGGTGGCGTTGGACTGCCCGGCTCCCACGAACACCTCGCCTATGCCCACGTGGAGTATTTCGGTCTTTGCCGCCGTTTTTCCGTCTTTCAGGGCCTGCAGCTCCACCTTGTACCAGCCGCCGGCCCGCGCTTCGATCTCTTCGTCAAAGCTTTTTTCGGAAACCCTCACCGGCTTCCACTTGTCCGTATATTTTTCGCCGTTTGCGCTTTTGCCGCTTATCCTGTATCGCACGGTGTCGAAGGGCACGTTCACCTTGCCGGATAGGCGCATATATCCCGCTTTCTTTGAAGTCCTCTGAAAAACCTGCCAGTCTGCGGGGCTGTTTACCGTGATGGGAAAAAGGTCCTCATCGCCGCTTTCGGGATATCTCAGAGCGTAAGCCGCGTCCGAAAGAGCCTTGTCAAAGGCCGCAGGCTCTATGCTCGCGCTTGCAACGGTCCCTTTTTTGTTGGTAAAGCGCAGCGCCCGGAGAACGGAGGTATCGAATATCTCCGCATCTCCCTTTACGCGCACCGCTCCCCCCCGGGTCAAAAGAGTGTACGATCCCGCGGGAAGCCCGCCTTTTATGCCGTATTTCCATCCTGTATCGGAAACGGCGCCCACAAAGTTCCGGGAAAGGATCGTATGAAAAACGAAGCTGTCGCAGCCGCCGTTGGTCACCTTTATCACCACTTTTTCCGGTTCAAAGACGTATTCCACGCTTCCCGCGGCGGCATTTGACGAAATTATGCTGTTTCCGTCTTTCTCCACGCTGTCGGCGATATACACCAGACCGGGAACGTTGTAATAGCCGTATATTACGGCGGTGTATTTGTTTTCCACCACCTCCACTCCGCCCATCACAAGGCTTTCCAGAAAACCGAAATACGAATTGATTTTTGCTTCATAGACCGGGGTCCTGACTATATACCCCCTGTCGCCCTGCTTTTCGAAGGTCTGGGCAAAAACTCCGCCGCAGAACGAAACCGAAAGCAAAACTATAGTCAAATACAATAACAGTCTCATTCGCGGCTTCCTACTTTATACACTCGTTTATATAGGGGATCAGCTTTTCCGCCCACATTTCCCCGTGCTTCTTGAGGCCTTTTGCGTTAAAATGGGCTGCTATGCCCCCCAGGTCCCTGTATTCCCTGTGGAGAGTGTCCGTGTCGGGGCCGGGAAGGGCCAGGCCTTCGTCCCAGAGCCTCTGATGCACCTTGCGGGGATTCTCCCAGGACATATGGTCGGGATTATGATAGCTCACCTTGGCCACGAACCAGGGGAACTGCCAGCCGGCGTCCAGCCTGGAATAGCGGATAAGGGTCTTCATGCCCCGGAACATATATTCCGTGTCGGTGGTGGCGTCGCTCTCTCCCTGGTGCCACAACACGGCCCGGAAACCGCCCCTGCCCAGCTGACGCACCCGGGCCATAAAAAACTCGTAAAACTCGCCGCCGGGCTGCCACTGGCTCACAACGGAGCCGCCGTGGCCCGTGGAGGCGATGCCTACGGGCACCCCGAACTCCTTATATACGGCGTCGCCGAAGGCGGGATAGTAGCTTCCGCCGGTGCTTTTGTCGTGGCAGCCGATCATGGGATCGTCGCCTTTGACCCAGCGGAAACCGTCGGTGCAGGACACCATGCCGGTCTCTGTGCCGATCTTATCCAGAGAGCTGTTGGTGGAATTCGACTGCCCCGCGCCCACGAACACCTCGCCTATGCCCACGCGCTCCAGAGTCACGGCAGCAGTCTGCTTTTTGTCTTTTTCTGCTTTGACCTCCACCTTGTACCAGCCGCCGGCGTAGCCGGGGACCTTTTCTTCAAAGGTGCCGGAATACGCGTTAGCCCTGAGGGGCTTCCATTCGCCGGAATACTTTTTGCCGTTGATGCCCTTGCCGGATATCCTGTAATACACTTTGTCAAAGGGGACGTTCACCTTGCCGGAAAAGAAAAAGAAGCCGTTGTATTTATCCGTGCGCTGGAAAACCTGCCAGTCCACGGGGGAAAACATCACTATGTCTCCCTCTTCTTCATAGTTTTCCATGTCAAAGGCCGCTCTGTAGGCGGCAAGGGAGTCTCCGTCCGCCATGGAAGCGGCTCTGAAGGTAAGGCTCTTGACGCTGCCGTCTCCGCATTCGAAACGCACAGTCTGGCCAAGGGCGGAATCCGAAATGGGCACGGCGTCGCCTTCCGTTTCAAAAGCCCGGGACATGCTTATCCATTTATATGCGCCCGGGGTCCCGTCGAAGGGTATCTTCCGGCTCCCGGAGCCCCGTATCCCCAGTACCACATCATAATTGAGGGCCATAAAATAGTTGAAGCCCACCTTGGGATTGCCCGTGGCCTTTACCGTTACGGTATCGGGGCCGAAGATGTATTCCACGTCGCCCACGTAAGACTTGCTTATGACTCTGTTGCCTTCCAGAAAGACCTCGTCCGCCACCACGGAATACATGCCCGGCGCCATATAATATGACGTCAGCACTCCCGAAGACCTGTTTTCGAAAACCTCGACGCCGCTGATTTCCAGGCTCACCAGATAACCGGTGGTGGCTTCGATACGGGCATTGTAGTTGTCGCCCTTTATGATATAGCCCTTGCCTCCGGAGGCGGTTATGGTCTGCGCCCACGCTCCCATAGACAACAGGGCAAGAAACACTATGAAAAGAAATCTGAGTATCATATAAACTCCCCGATAATAACGTTATTGCAATACTATTATACAACAGGGATGGTTTTATTACAACAAAGCAGGCGGAAGGAGATCAAAAAAAAAACAGGGCTCAAAAGAGCCCTGTTCAAAGTATCGTTATTAGTAAGATACGTCGGTATCAGCCAGAGTGTAGTAGTCCGGGTTGCTGGCCAGGTCGGTGCGATCCCAGAACTTAGGCCAGTTCGGGTCGGTAGGATACTGGATAGGACAAATCTGGGAGATAGGCATGATCTTGGCATGGCCGTCGGCAAAAGTAGAAGTTCTCTTCTGCTCGGTTCCCTTTTTCTTGAAGTGGAAGTCGGAGCCTTCATGGATGATCATGGTGTTGGCAGGCTTCTTGAAGCAAGCTATAGGCACACCGGTGTTGGCGGGGCATTCCGACAGACAGTTAGGGCAGCTTCCGCCCCAGGCGCCGATGTTGGCGGTGGCGATCCAGTGTCTCAGCCAGTAGGAGCTGAGGCGCTTGCCGTTGGACGTATTGGTCGAAGTGGTGACGGTAGCGTCAACGGAAGAATCGGAAGGGCATTCGAACAGCTTCTTGTTCTTTACGTAGGGCTGCAGTACGCCAACGTAGGAGTACTGGTCGCTGGGATAGGTGGTTCCGCCATAGTTGGCAGCAAGCCAGCCCTGGAAGTACTGAGCGCCGGAAGGATAGCCGAGGTTCTTGAGCTCGTTGCGGCAGGGAAGGACTTCGTCCCAGTCGGAAAGATACATGTTAAGAGCAAGACCGATCTGCTTCATGTTGCTGAGGCACTGGGTCTGTCTTGCCTTTTCTCTTGCCTGTGCGAAAACAGGGAAAAGAATGGCTGCCAGAATGGCGATGATCGCGATTACGACCAAGAGTTCGATGAGTGTAAAACCTTTCTTCATTGGTTTCTCCTTGTATGATTTGTACATTTTGATTATACACTTTAACAGACAAAAATGCAAGGGGGTTTGTTCCCGCCGTTTTTGAAAAAAGAAAAATTTATTCCGGCGCGGCTCCGGAAACGACCTGCGTGACGGGAGAAAACGCCTTTCTGCGACGGCCCGTAAAACGGATATCAAAACCGGCTCCCTCCCCCGTCGATCCTCCGCAAAACGACGGTTGCGGATGAGTTTACAGCGTCTTGTCTATAAACGGGATCAGCTTTTCCGCCCACAGCTCCGCGTGGTTCCTGAGGCCCTTGGGGCTGAAGTGGATGCCGGCTCCGTCCATGTCTCTGTTGTCGCCGGTAAGGACGTCGGTATCCGGGCCTTCAAAGGCCGCCCCGTCCGCCCATATCATCTGCTGGGCCTCCCTGATAAGGGGCCAGGAAGGGTTTTCCGCGCTGTGGTAGCTCACCTTTGCCACGAACCAGGGGATGTGCCAGCCCGCCTCTCTTCTGGAAGACTCTATAAGCAGCTTCATCTTGCGGAAAGCAACGTCCGTCGGGGTGTTGAAGTCGCTTTCCCCCTGGTGCCACAGCACGGCCCGGAAGCCGCTCCTGCCCAGCTGATACACCCTGGTCATAAACCATTTGTAGAGCTGTTCCTCGTTGGCCCACTGTTCCAGGGTGGTGCCGCCGTGGCCCGTGGAAGCAAAGGCTATGGGCACGTTGTATTTTTTGTAGAGCATGTCCCCAAGAGCGGGATAGTAGCTGCCGCCGCCGGAGCCGTCGTGGACCCCCGGCATGGGGTCATCGCAGAGCCGCCAAGCGACGCCGTCGGTGGTGACGGTCATTCCCGAGTACTGTTTGATGGGGAACTGTCCGCTGTTGGTGGCGTTGGACTGGCCCGCCCCCACGAACACTTCTCCCACGCCCACGCGCTCAACTCCCGCCAAAGCGCCGTCAGGGGTCTTTACCTCAAGGGTATACCAGCCTCCCGCCGGCGCGGGGATATATCCGGAAAAGGTCCCCTCCCGCACTGGGAAAGCCACGGTCTTCGAAAACCCGTTTCCCAGGGCGTCGGTACCGGAAAGGACAGCCTCCGCAGGGCCGGTGGCCGCTTTGCCGGCCACGTATACGCTGCCGTTTGCGGCATCCTGCCGCTGGAACACCTGCCATTCGGCGGGGGAATACAGGGACAGTGGCCCCTCTCCGGGGCCCGCGGGATAAACTGCCTTATATACTTCGTCCAGTTCCCCGGCGGTCAGCTCCGCGGGGGCAAAGGTCAGCTCCTTTTCGGCGCCCTGCTCCAGTATGCCCGTGTCAAAAAAGGCGAACCTGCAGACGGGCGGCGTATGGATCGCGAGATCCCCCGAGGTCCGGATGGCGGAATCCCGGTAAGCCCAGGTATATTCCCC
>JAGDAG010000195.1 GCA_017959625.1 Abditibacteriota bacterium
GTGTGCGGCGTCACCGAGCCCTTCGAATTCGCCTTTATGTTTCTGGCTCCCGGCCTGTATCTGGCTTACGCGGCTCTGTACGGCATTTTCACCTACGCCACGGTGCTTCTGGGCTTCAGGGCCGGCTTCAGTTTTTCCGCAGGCCTTACCGACCTCATTTTCTCCGCGTCGCTGCCTGCCGCCGCCAAGACCTGGATGATAATCCCCCTGGGCATCGCCGCCTTCGCTATATTCTACGGGGTGTTCCGCTTTGCCATAACGAAATTTGACCTCAAGACCCCCGGCAGAGAGGAGGACGACGAGGAAGCCTCTCCCGCGGAGGCCAAGGGGCGGGACAATGACGAAAAGGTGGCCCGGGCGCTGCTTGAAGCGGTGGGCGGAGCCGACAACGTCGTCATGTCCGAGAGCTGCTTTACCCGGCTGCGCCTGGAGCTTAAGGATACTTCGCTGGTGGACGAAAAAGCAGTAAAGCAGGTGTCTGCCGGCTTCATAAAATCAGGCGCTTCCACCGTTCAGATAGTCATAGGGCCCAACGTTCAGTTCGTAGCCGACGCCTTCAAGGCTCTCTTGGGAAGGTAGATCATGAATATTTTTTCAAAGCTGAAAGGCGCAAAAACGCCGGTCATCATCAAATCACCCTGCAGGGGAAGCTATATCCCCATGAAAGACATACCGGACGAGGTGTTCTCCCAGGGGATACTCGGCCCCTGCTGCGCGATCGATCCGGAGGACGGCAGGATTTGCGCTCCCTGCGACGGGAAGATCGTGCAGCTTGCCGATACTCTGCACGCCTTTTGTATCGATTGCGACGGCGTCATGGTGCTGGTGCACCTCGGGATAGATACCGTGGGCCTCAAAGGGGAAGGCTTTTCGGTTTTTGTAAAAGAAAACGATAAGGTCAAAGCCGGCGACGCCGTGATAGATATGGACCTCGGGACTGTAAGAAATGCGGGAATGGACCCGGCCGTCATCACGGTGATCGCCAATGCGGATGAACTGGGCGAGATAAGCTTTCCCGGTACGGAAGACTGCCTTATCGAAGTGAAAAGGAAATAAAAAATGACCGTGTTTGAATATACGATAAAGGACGCGCTGGGCTTTCATGCAAGGCCCGCAGGCCTTTTTGTGAAGGAAATGAAACGCTTTTCCAGCGAGATCGCCGTCTGTCTCGGCGAGAAGAGCGTATCCGGGCCGAGGCTTATCGCCCTGATGGGGCTGGGCATCAAATGCGGCGATACTATACGGGTCGAGTGTTCCGGCAGCGACGAAGCCGAGGCTTCCGCCGCGCTGAAATCGTTTTTGGAAAAGAATCTATGAAGACCCTCACCGGTACGGGAGTCTCCGAGGGCCTTGCCCTGGGCAGGATAGTCTGGTACGGCAAAAGCGCCCCGGACGGGGCTGCCCTGACGGATTTCGACAGCGCAAGAAAAATAGCGGCGGAGGAGTTTGAAAAACGCGCCGCAGGCTGCGGCAGTCCGGAGATGGCCGCTCTTTATGAATCGTATCTTTTGATGCTGGAGGACTCCGATCTGGAAGACGGTGTGCGGAAAAAAACAAGCGCCGGGGCCGACCCGGCCGCTGCCGTCAGGGAAACCGGAGAAGAACTTGCCGCCATGCTGCTGGCCCTGGAGGACGAGTATATGCGGGCAAGGGCGGAGGACGTCAGGTCCGTTTCACGGCGCCTTTCCGATATAATGTGCGGAAAAACCTTTGCCATAACGGATTTTGACGCTCCAATCATACTGGCCGCCTCCGATCTGACGCCTGCCGATACTGTGGGGCTCGACGCCGGCAGTATCGCAGGGGTATTGCTCGCCGGCGGGTCTGCCAACGGGCATACTGCCATCCTTGCGCAGCTGATGGGCATCCCCGCCGTTATAGGCCTGGGAAACAGTCTCGGGCCCGGGCTGGACGGCCTTTCCTGCGCCGTGGACGGAAAAACCGGCGCCGTGACTCTTGAGCCGGACAGCGCGTTTGAAGCGTCTTTCAGGGCCGAAATGAAAATGGCGGGGCTCCGAAAAGACGCTCTGAAGCAATTTGCCTCAAGGCCTGCCGAAACGTCCCGGGGGCAGAGGATAAAGGTGATGTGCAATATCGGCTCCGCTGCGGACGCAGAAGCGGCCGCAGGCAGCGGATGCGACGGTATCGGGCTCTTCCGGACAGAATTCCTGTATCTCGATCCCGAAGGGCTGCCCGGCGAAGAAAAGCAGTTTGAAGCCTACAAAAAGACTCTGCAGCTGATGGAGGGGAAAGAGGTCATCATCAGGACCTGCGATATCGGCTCCGACAAAAAGGCGGATCATCTGCAGCTCCCCGCGGAAGAGAACCCTGCTTTGGGGCTCAGAGGGATACGGCTCAGCCTTGCCCGGGAAGAAATGTTTCTGACACAGCTCAGGGCTCTTTTGAGGGCGTCGGTTTACGGAAGGCTTTCGGTGATGTTCCCCATGATCACTTCCCTTGATGAATTCAAAAGGGCAAAGGCCTTGTGGAAAACCGCGATGGACCGGCTTTCCCGGGAAAACGTCCCCTTTGACGCCGGCGTCCCTTTGGGGGCGATGATAGAGACCCCCGCTGCGGCAATAATAAGCGGGGAGCTGGCCGGCGAGGCGGATTTCTTTTCTATAGGCACCAACGATCTTACCCAGTATACCCTGGCGGCGGACAGGCAGTCTCCGGACGTCGCCGCGCTTTTCGATCCCGGACATCCTGCGGTAAAGAAGCTTATAGAGATGACCGCCCGTGCGGCGGCGGAGCGCGGCATACCCGTGGGCATATGCGGGAATTCCGCCGCGGATCCGGAGCTTCTGGAGTTTTATATAAACGCGGGTATCGGCGAGCTTTCCGTCAGCCCCGGAAGGGCGCTTTCCCTTAAAAGGGATATCTGCAGCCTTTGACCTGCGTTTATGCGGCGGCGCTGTCCGGCCGTAAAGACCGGGGAGCGTTTGACGGTTTGACGGGAAAAGGTGAGGGGAGCGTCATAAAAGAAAACAGGGAATATTTCCGCATATTCCCTGTTTTTTTTGGTGCCGAAGAGGAGAGTCGAACTCCTATGCCCGTAAGGGCACATGGTCCTGAACCATGCGTGTCTGCCATTCCACCACTTCGGCTTACAAATATATTATACTCTTTTTGACGCGCTTTGTAAAGACCGGCGCCAAAAAAACATCATTCGGCGGCAACCTTTGCGGCGTCCTCGTATGCTATAAGGTTTTTATACAGCGCGGACACCATGACCGCCCCCGTTACTCTGGGTTCGAACTTTTTTATTTCTCTTATATCGTCTAAGGCGGATATGCCGCAGCCGATAATAAGAGGAATGCTCGTGGCTTCAACCATCTTGCCGATGGTAAACATATTGATGCCGCCATGGGCTCCTTTTCTGTTTACGTCGTTGTAAACTATGGTCCCGGCGCCCATCCTTTCCATTTTTTGGGCAAATTCATACACCGTCTCTTCCGTTCTTGCGGTCCAGTCGTGGATGGAAACGTAGCCGTTGAGATTGCCCAGGGAAACGATGACCTTGTCTCCGTAGGTGTCGAACATATACGCCGCAAAATCGTTCTCAAGGGCGGCATAGGTCCCTATCACGGCTTTTTCGACGCCGGCTTCGAAGGCTTCGCGGGCAGACAGGGCGGTCCTGATGCCTCCCCCCAGATAGACCTTGATATCCACCTGATCGATGATCTTTCTCACGATATCGAGATGCACGGGTTTTCCGTACCGCGCGCCTTCCAGGTCGGAGATATATAAATGCCGCGCCCCCTGATTTTTCCAGAAGCGGGCGACGTTTACCGGGTCGTGGTTTATGGGCCCGTTGCCTGCCCAGTCGATATTCTCGGCGCATACAACAAGACCGTTGATAATGTCCATACCGGGTATTATTTCCACTTTACAGCCTCCTTGATGTCTATGGCGCCTGTGTACAGGGCTTTTCCGATGATTGCGCCCTCCAAAAGCCCGAGAGCGGAAAGCGCTTTTATGTCTTCTATGGAGCTGATGCCGCCGGAAGCGATAACGGGAATACTCACGCTTTCAGCCATTTTTTTCATGGCGGGAACGTTTGCTCCGGCCATCATGCCGTCCCGGGAGATATCCGTATAGATTATGCGCCGCGCGCCGTCCTTCTCCATTTTCTGCGCAAAGCCGATGCCTGTGAGGGCGGTGGTTTTCTCCCAGCCGTGGATGGCGACCATACCGTCCTTTGTGTCGATGCCGATCACTATTTTGTCGCCGTAGGAATAAAGCATGTCCCTGGCAAACTCTTCGTCCGAGGCGGCGCTTGTCCCCAGGATGACTCTGTCGGCTCCGCTGTCCAGAATGGCTTTAATATGGTCTTCGCACCGCACGCCGCCTCCGTATTCCAGAAGACAGTCCACGGAGTTCCGTATGGCAGAAAGGGTCGAAAGCTCAAGGGGCCGGCCCTGTCTTGAGCCTTCCAGATCCACCAGGTGGATGGCGCCGGCGTGTTCCGCCCAGCGTTTTGCCGTTTCCGCCGGATCTTCGGAATAAACGGTTTTTCTTGCAAAATCGCCTTTTACAAGACGGACGCACTGGCCGTCGATGATATCTATAGCCGGTATGATCTCCACGATACGCTCCCTCAGTTGATGATGGTGCCCGAAGGCACGACAGCGTGTTTGGGGATGATGACTATGCCGTCGCGGACATAATAGTATTCGCCGTCATAATTGGGCTTTCCTGTCTGGTTCTCGATGATGACGTTGTCTCCGATACAGGCGTTCTTGTCGATTATCGCCCTGGTTATGCGGCAGTAACGGCCTATGCCTCTGGGGATGCTGCCGGAAACTTCGGCAACGTAGTCGTCCTGTCCCATCATGACTACCTCGTTCAGTATGCACCCTTCGCGGATCACCGACCGGATGCCGATTATAGATCGGGTGATGGTAGAGTTTTCGATAATGGTCCCGTCGGAGATGATGGTCTGCATGAAAGTCGAATGGCCGTTGATCTTGCTGCTGGGCAGAAAGTTGCAGGCAGTATAGATAGGTTTGTCGGCATCGTAAAAATTGAATTTCGGCATGGTGTCGGTGAGATTGATATTTGCGTTGAAGAATGCCGAAATAGTCCCGATATCCTCCCAGTAGCCCGTAAAGGGATAGGCGTAAACGTTGAAGTTCTTTATGGCCCAGGGGATTATGTTTTTGCCGAAATCCTGCATGTCGTTGTCCAGGCTTTCTATGAGCCTGGGGGTCTCGAAAAGGTAGATGCCCATGCTTACCAGCACGTAGTCCTCATTGTCGGTTATGCCGAGGCTCCTGAGCTTCTCTCCCTTTATCACCAGTTCGTCAAGCTGTTCCTTTTCGGTGGGCTTTTCTACAAACTCAACTATCCTCAGGTCCTTGTCCACCTTCATGCAGCCGAATTTATAGGCATCCGAAGCCGGCTTTACCGTGACTGCGATGGTCACGTCGCTCTTTTTGCTGTCGTGGGCCTCCACGAGCTGACGGAAGTCCATCTTGTAAATCTGGTCGCCGGAGAGGATAAGGGCCTTCCCGTTGCGGTTGCCCTCGAAAACTGTCTGCATGTTCTGGCGCACCGCGTCGGCAGTGCCCTGGAACCAGCCTGTGTTGTTCATGTTCTGGCTGGCCGCCAGGATATCGATCATACCCTTTGTGAAAATGTCGAACTTGAAAGAGCTGTGCACGTGCCTGTTAAGGGAATGGCTCATAAACTGGGTCACAACGTATATCTTATTGATGTGGCTGTTTATGCAGTTGCTCAGGGGGATATCGATCAGCCGGAACTGTCCCGCAAGAGGGACCGCAGGCTTTGAACGCTCTTTTGTGAGAGGAAAGAGTCTGGTGCCTTTTCCCCCGCCAAGCACTATGGCTGAAACTTTTCGCATGTCGGGTGTCATTCTTATTCTCCTTGTTTCCGATTATTGCCGGTCAAGTATCTCCGCGCATTCCTTCAGGGCGCCGGCCACCGTCGCTCTGTCCTCCTGCGAGAGTTCGGGAAAAACGGGGACGGAGAGCACTTCGCCGCAGACCTGTTCTGCAACGGGCATATCTCCTTTCTTATAGCCCAGGAAGCCGTAGCAGCTCTGCAGGTGCAGGGGGAACGGGTAATATACCGCGCTTCCCACCCCTCTTTCGGAAAGCATGGCCTTCATTTCATCGCGGTGTCTGCACCGCAGAGTGAACTGATGATAGATATGATAGTTTTCGGGCTTTGCGAAAGGAAGTATGAGCCCCGTGCCGCCGAGCTCGTTCAGATAATATTCCGCATTGGCTCTGCGGCGGCCGTTCCAGGTGTCCAGCATGGGCAGCTTGACCTTCAGTACCGCGGCCTGCAGTTCGTCCAGACGGGAATTGTAGCCGATCCTGTCGTAATAATAAGTGCCGGGGACCATGCCGTGGAAGCGGAGGCTCCTGGCCGTTTCGGCAAGTTTTTCGTCGTTGGTGACTATCATTCCCGCATCGCCGCAGGCCCCAAGGTTCTTGGTAGGGAAGAAGCTGATGCACGCTGCGTCCGCAAGCATTCCGATGGGCTTTCCGTTGCGTTTTGCCCCGAGAGCCTGGGCCGCATCCGCGATGACCTTCAGGCCGTGTTTGGAAGCGATGGCGTTGATCGTTTCCATATCGCAGGTCTGGCCGTAGAGAAATACGGGCAGGATGGCTTTTGTTTTTGAAGTTATCTTTGATTCTATCTGTGAAACGTCAATGTTGAAGGTGTCGGGCTCAATATCCGCGAACACAGGCTTTGCCCCGCGTATAAGGATAGCTTCGGTGGTGGCAACGAAGGTGTAAGGGACCGTGATCACCTCGTCGTCCTTGCCTACGCCGCAGGCGGCAAGAGCCAGTACCAGCGCATCGGTACCCGAATTGACTCCTATGCCGTAGGCTGCTCCGCATTTGGAAGCGTAGCTTTTTTCGACTTCTTTGACGTTTTCGCCTATAATAAACTGGCACTTGTCAAAGACCTTGCTTATCTCAGAGAGTAATTCGTCTTTTTGAGTATCCACCTGCACTTTGGGGTTCGCTAAGGGTATCATTGATGCTCCTTGTTAAAATCATATACTTTACAAAGGTTATTATAACATATCGGGCGTTATTTTACAATAGAAAACGCGTTTTCCCGGCCCTGTCATTGACCAAAACAAAGAAAAATGCTATACTATGAATATCTGAAAAGGAGAGTTAATATAGTGAAACAGTTGCTTATCGCCGCCGTTTTCTGCAGCCTGCTTTCCGGAGCGGCTTTTTGCAGGGATTTCAATATCCTTGATTTCGGAGCCGTGGGAGACGGAAAGACCGACTGTACCGACGCTTTTGAAAAGGCCGTTGCCGCCGCCCGCAGTATAGGAGGGGGAAACGTGATAGTCCCCACGGGAGACTATGCCGTAAAAGGAAATATCACCCTTTACTCCGGAGTGGGGCTTATCGGGACCTACAACGCCATACCCACCGATACCCATCCTTCGTCGCTGCCGGAGAAAAGCTGTTACGGCTCCGTTCTGCTGGCTTATGCGGGAAGGAACAAGCCCGAAGACCCCGCCTTCATCACCATGAAGGGCAACAACGTCACCCTCAAGGGCATAATAGTGAAATATCCGGAATGGACGCCGGAGGACGTGCCTCCCGTCCCTTATCCTCCATGCGTTGCGGGGACCGAGGGCAACGATCACAACGTGATAGACTGTCTGTTTGTGAACCCCTGGGAGGCCCTGCATTTTGACAGAGTAGGCAGAGTTTACGTCAGCAACGTCAGCGGATACCCTCAGAAAAGAGGCCTGTACATAGACCGCTGCTACGACGTGAGCAGGGTGGAGAACATCCATTTCTGGCCCTTCGGCGTAGGCTACAGGCATACCGATGAGTATTGCAAATGGATACGGGAAAACGGCGTGGCGTTCGAATTTGCAAAAACCGACTGGCAGAGCTGCCTTAATACCTTCTGCTTCGGTTACGGGGTGGGCTACAAATTTACCGACCACGGCTCCGGCGGAGGCTGCGGGAATTATATCGGGATCGGCGCAGACGCCTGCAGCACCTGTATCCTGGTGGAGGCCACCAGATGCGCCGGCATACAGATAACCAACGGACAGATAGTGCCCTGCGAGAGCGCCGACGCCCACGCCGTGCTTATACAGAAAGGGGTGACGGACAAGGTGACCCTGGTGAACTGCGGCTTCTGGGGCAATATAGACAAGGCTGTGGAAATGAACGCCCCGGGAGGCGTAGTGTCTGTTTCCGACAGCCATTTTGCCATTTGGGACGTATATAACAAAAACAGCTCCTGTATCGAGATAAACGAAGGTATCGGGCTCATTCGCGGGAATACCTTCCGGACGAACAAGGAAATGCCCGTTGTGGTCATAGGCAAAAACGTCCGCAGCGCGGTGGTGACCGATAACGTTTCTCTGAAAAGGTTCCGGGTGGCCAACATGGCGGGTTCCTCCGCTGTCATAAGGGACAACCTTCCGCCGGAAACTTTCCCCGCGCCGCCGAAAGGTGAGCGGCTGACAAGGCGTCATTTCGTACCCGAAGA
>JAGDAG010000196.1 GCA_017959625.1 Abditibacteriota bacterium
AAGCTTTCCGGCATGCATTCCGGGCTTTACGGCTATGCCCCCCGCCTCACCGTGGAGGACCTGGCCGCCTTTATCCGGATAGAATACGCCAGGATAGGGGCCGACGGGAACATCACTCCCCGGGAGGTGATCCGGGACTTTATAGAGCTGCTGGACATACTGTATCAGGATCCGGACAAGGACCCGGCGGCGCTGCTGGAAAGCGGGGATTTTGCCTTTGCGGAGTCGGAGGCCGTGTCCGATAAAACGGAGGCGGGCTTTGCGGAGTTTACCCTATGAACGTATTTGAACGCTACGCCCCCTTCATACAGGAGTATATCTACCGCTCCGGCTGGCAGAGCCTGAGGGCGGTGCAGAACGCCGCGGGGGACGCCATCTTCGGCACGGACAAAAACGTGCTGCTCACCGCTTCCACCGCCTCGGGCAAGACCGAAGCCGCCTTTTTCCCCATACTCACCCTGCTGGAGGAGGAGCCGTCCCCCACGGTGGGCGCGCTGTATATCGCCCCCCTGAAGGCCCTCATCAACGACCAGTTCGGCAGGCTGGAGGAACTGTGCGCGGAACAGGGCATCGCCGTCACCAAGTGGCACGGCGACGCGTCCCTTTCCAAAAAGCAGAAGCTCCTCAAAAATCCCTCGGGCATAGTGCAGATAACTCCGGAATCCCTGGAAGCCCTGATGATCAACAAGCATATGGAGATACCCTCCCTCTTCGGCGGCCTGCGGTTTGTGGTCATCGACGAGATACACTCCCTGCTGAGGGCCGACAGGGGCCTCCAGACCTTTTGCCTTATAGAGCGGCTTTGCAAGCTGGCGGGCTGCAGCCCCCGGCGCATAGGCCTTTCCGCCACCATAGGCGACCCGGAGCTGGCAGGCAGGTTTCTTGCGGCGGGCAGCGGCAGAGAGACGGTGATACCGAAGATAGACGGCGGCAGGGAAGTGTGGCGGCTCTCCATGGAGCATTTTTACAACACGCCTCCCCAGGCGGACGAGGAAAAGCCCGCGCCGGAAGGCGCGCCTCTGCCCGAGGAGCCTACGGACAGGGCCCCGCAGGCGGCGGACCCCGGCTTCGGATATATCTTTGAGCATACCCGGGGCAGAAAATGCCTCATCTTCACCAATTCCCGGGAGGAATGCGAGGGGGTGTGCCAGAATCTGAGGCAGTATTGCGAGGCCAACGGCGAGCCGGACCGCTTTCTGATACACCACGGCAACCTTTCCGCATCGTTCCGGGAGAGCGCCGAGGAAGAGATGAAGGACGACGAGTCCCTCTTCTCCGTGTGCGCCACCGCCACCCTGGAGCTGGGCATCGACGTGGGCCGGCTGGAACGGGCCTTTCAGATAGACGCCCCCTTCACGGTGTCCGGTTTTCTGCAGCGCCTGGGGCGCACCGGGCGCAGGGGCGAGCCCTCGGAAATGTGGTTCGTGATGCGGGAGGACCATCAGGAAGCCCGGGCCATGCTCCCGGACAGCATCCCCTGGTACCTTATACAGGGCATAGCCCTGGTGCAGTGCTATATCGAGGAACGCTTTGTGGAGCCTCCCCGGGAGGGACGGCTGCCCTACAGCCTTCTCTATCACCAGACCCTGAGCACCCTGGCCTCCCACGGGGAAATGACTCCCGCCGAGCTGGCAAGCCGGGTGCTGGGCCTGAGCTGCTTTCACCGCGTCACACAGGAGGACTACCGGACCCTACTGCGGCACCTTCTGGAAACGGACCACGTAAGCCGCACCGAGAACGGCGGGCTCATCCTTGGCCTGGCCGGGGAAAGGGTGGTGAACAACTACAAGTTTTACGCCGTTTTCCGGGAGAACGTGGAATACACAGTGCGCTCCGGCTCCCAGCAGCTGGGGACCATAGTCAAGCCCCCTCCCGCGGGGGACAAGATCGCCATAGCCGGCCGGGTGTGGGTGGTGGAGGAGATCGACCACAAGCGGCGCATAGTGTTTTGCGAACCGGTGAAGGGAAACATCCCCGCCTACTTCGGCGACGTGGCAGGGGATATACATACCCATATCCTGGAACGCATGTTCCGGGTCCTGGGCGAAGACAAAAACTATCCCTACCTGATGCCCAAGGCTTATTACCGCCTGCAGGAAGCCAGGGACACCTTCCGCAAGTCCCTTATGTCGGAACGCCCCCTGGTGAATCTGGGAGGCAAGATGTGGGCCCTTTTCCCCTGGGTCGGCACCTACGCCTTTCTGGCGGCGGAAAGATTCCTGAAGCTCCGCTGCGCCAAAAGGCTGGGCCTCAGGGGGCTGGAGAGCTCCCGCCCCTATTATATGCAGTTCACCATGGAGGCCGGGGAAGAGGAATTCTACCGGGTGGCCGCCGAAGAAGCCGAGGCGGGATTCGACCCCCTGGAGCTGGTGTACCCCGGGGAGGTCCCCGTGTTCGAAAAGTATGACGAATACCTGCCCCCGGAGCTTATAAGAAAGGGCTTTGCCTGCGGGATACTGGATACGGAGGGCATGAAAAAGCGTTTCCTGGACTGGAAACGCTTCGCCGATTAACGGAATTCTTGGCAGTTGCGTGTCATCTCGGCGGTTCGTCCCACGGCGTCACCTCGGCGGAAGGGCTGAAAGAAGCGCCGTCATCCCGTCGTCAATGCGAATGAGCATTGGCGACAGTGGGATCCTCGGGGGAACCGTTTGCCAAAGGCAAATGGGGGGGCCGTACAAGGCGCGCGAAGAACAAATCCCCACGGCGTCACCTCGGCGCGGACGGCCATACGACGAATGCGTAAGCATTCAGGCCGGCAGCGGCAAGAGATCCCCGGAGGGGCCCGGCGGCCCGTTCCTTGCTCCGTCGGAGAGGGCCGGTGGGAGGCCCCGGACCAAAGAACAGACGGGACCGCGGCAAAACGCAAAAAGCATAAGGAACTGTAAAAAGATATCAATGTGTAAAGCAGCATCGATCCATATCGGAGGTATCCGCCAATGAGCGAGTACAAACCACCGTTTCACATGACGGAAAAAATGACAATGCTGATCGCCGGGATCGGCGAACAGGTAGGGCGGATCACCGTTCTGCATAAAGGAATACCGGGGCCGCGCCTCAGACGCGAAAACAGGATACGCACTATCCACTCTTCTCTTGCGATCGAACAAAATTCTCTTTCGCTTTCGCAGGTCACGGCGATATTGGGAGGAAAGCGTGTCCTTGGAGATCCTAACGAGATCAAAGAGGTGCGGAACGCTTATGAGGCTTATGAGCTGATGTTACATTTAGATCCGGCTTCTGTGGAAGATATGCTTAAGGCGCATAAACTGATGATGAAGGACCTCGTTCGCGAGAACGGCAGATTCCGTTCCGGCGACGTTGGTGTTTTTGACGGTAAAGAACTTGTCCATATAGCCCCTCCCGCAAGATTAGTGCCGGAGCATATCAAAAACCTGTTTTCCTGGTACAGGCAGTAGGAGCTGCACCCTATGATAAAGAGCGCTGTATTC
>JAGDAG010000197.1 GCA_017959625.1 Abditibacteriota bacterium
AAGGATTCCAGAGTGTCAAAAGAGCACGCCGATCCTTCTTTCCGCCCGGAGATGAAGGGGCCTGCGTTTGACCCGAAGACTTACGACGTGATCATCCTGGGCTACCCCATATGGTACAGCGAAGCGCCGGCCATCCTTTACAGCTTTGTGGAATCGGCGGATCTTTCGGGAAAGACCGTCATACCCTTCTGCTCCTCGGGCAGCAGCCCCATAGGGGACAGCGTAAAGCATCTGGCGGAAAAGGCGCCCGGTTCGAAGTGGACCGAGGGCAAACGCTTTGCGGCGGACGCCGATGCTGCCGAGGCGCGGGAATGGGCGGCCTCCCTGGGCCTGAATGAGGCAATATCCTCGCCCCTCCGCAGCAAGTCTTTTCTTCCCGCAGATCTGACGGAGAGCAAACCCTTTTCCGGCGTGAAAGCGGCGGTGGTTTATTTTTCCGCTTCCGGCAACACCAAAAAAACTGCCGAACAGATAGCCGGCCTTGTTTCTGCCGACCTTTATGAGATAACCCCGGAAGAGCCCTATACCGAGGCCGATCTGGCCCACGGAAACGGGGCGGACACCCGCACCACAAGAGAACGCGCCGACAAGTCTCTGCGCCCCGGCGTCAAAGGTCCGGCCTTTGACCCGGAGCCCTACAGCGTGATCCTTCTGGGCTACCCCGTCTGGTTCGGCGAGGCCCCGAATATCCTTTATACCTTTGTGGAAAAGACAGACCTTTCGGGAAAGACCGTCATACCCTTCTGCACCTCCGCGGGCAGCCCCATAGGGGACAGCGCAAAGCATCTGGCGGAAAAGGCTCCCGGGTCGGAGTGGACCGACGGCAAACGCTTTGCGGCGGACGCTTCTCCCGCCGAGATAGAGGAGTGGGTGATCTCCCAGGGCCTCACAGCGGAACAAACGGATATTTCCCCGGACAGGGACAAGACTTATCCCCGGGACGGCAGGGTGAACTGCGAAAAGGTGACCTTTAAAAACCGCTACGGCATAAGCCTGACGGCGGATATGTTCACCCCCAAAAACAAAAGCGGCAGGCTTCCCGGCATCGCGGTGTGCGGGCCCTTCGGCGCCGTCAAGGAACAGGTGTCCGGGCGCTACGCCCAGGAAATGGCGGCCAGAGGCTTTGTGACCGTCGCCTTCGACCCTTCCTACACGGGAGAGAGCGGGGGAGAGCCCAGGAACGTGGCCTCGCCGGACATCAACACCGAGGACTTTCAGGCGGCGGTGGATTTCCTTTCCACACGGGACAACGTGGACCCGGAACGCGTCGGCATCATCGGCATCTGCGGCTGGGGCGGCATGGCCCTCAACGCGGCGGCTCTGGACACCCGCATCAAGGCAACGGTGACCTCCACCATGTATGATATGACCCGGCAGATAGCAAACGGCTACGACGACGCCGAGGACGCCGAAGAAGCCAGATACCAAAAGAAACAGGCCCTCAACAAGCTGAGGACCGAGGACTTCAAAAAGGGCTCTTACGGCTCGGCGGGCCCTCTTCCGGAGGTTGACGAGCCGGACGAGGATACGCCTCAGTTCGTAAAGGACTACGTGGCTTATTACAAGACCCCTCTGGGATTTCATGAGAGATCCGTGGGCAGCAACCAGGGGTGGAACGAGATAGGCTGCATGAGCTTCCTGAACCAGCCCCTGCTGCAGTATTCCAACGAGATCCGCAGCGCCGTGCTGATGATCCACGGGGAAAAGGCCCATTCGCTGTATTTCAGCCGCGACGCCTTCCATAATATGATCAACGGCAACAAATACACCGGCAACAAACGGCTTTTGATAATACCCGGCGCCAACCATACGGACCTGTATTACAAGATGGACGTGATCCCCTTCGGCAAGATGGAGGAGTTCTTCAACAAATACCTGAAATAGCGGAAGATATGGGGCGGCAGCCGCCGCCCCGCCGCGTCATCTCTGCGCTTTGTCCTCTTCCCGTCACCTCGGCGGAAAAGCGCCCTCAGAAGCTTTTCCGGTAAGAGGCCTCAGGAGGGGCCCGGCGAGTG
>JAGDAG010000198.1 GCA_017959625.1 Abditibacteriota bacterium
ATATAAAACTCCGGCAGGGTATAGCCCATATACCTGGCGTGGTCCACGGCGTCCTCCTCGGGCCGGTAAACGTCCGCCTGCAGGTTGATGTAGGGCACTCCCTTATACACTCCGTCGTGCTCCAGGTTCACGTGCCCCGCCATGCCGTCGGGGGCTATGCGGGTATAGAGGTCCCGCAGGCTGTCGTCCAGAGCGGGGGCGTTGCCGTTGAGTATAAAGCCCTCCACGGATATGTCAAATTTGCCGAACCAGTAGCGGCAGTGCCTTTCCCAGGCATCCTTGCCGTCGGGCAGGCCGGAGAATTTGCGGGGCTCCTGCAGGCTGCCGGGGGTCACGTACCCGGCGCCGGAGTCTCCCGCCACGAAGGTATCGCCGGGGGCGGCTGTCTTTCGGAAGTAATCGAAGCCGAAGGCAAAACGCTGCGCCAGATTGGGGTTGAAGGCCCAGCCCAGCTCCACCTTTCCTCTGTCCTTGTTTTCCCATATCTCCGGCATGCGGCTGTAGAGCCAGGCCGCCGCGTCGTAGTCGCCCACGTAGGTGGACACGTAAACCGCTTCCTTCACTTTGCCGTTTTCGTCTATGAGCCCTTTTGCCTTCAGTTCCTCCACGCCGGGCTTTTTCTGCTTATACACCTTTTTCATGGGCGCTTTGCTGAACACGGAGGCGTTGGTCATGTCCGAAAAGTCTATGGCGTCGGCGTCCTTGCAGCAGTTGAAATTGCTCAGAAGCTCTGCGTGCCTCCACTCGGAAGCCACTCCCTCGTGGGTGCCTCCGGAGTTGCCGTAGGTCACGTATTTGTGGCCCCAGGGCACGAAGCCCGATACCTGGATGAATTCTCCCTTCGCCTGCTTGTATGCCGAGGCCAGGACTTCCTTGAAGGTCTCCAGGTCCGTGCCCGGCTTCTGGCCCCTGTCGTCCACGGGAGTCTCGTCTTCCCAAATGTTCAGGTCCACCACGAAGCCCCGGTTGGCCACCATATAGTCCTGGTTCATCAGGGTGTTGTTCCTGAGCCAGCGGGCGGTGAGGGAGGCCTTTTGGGCGTAATAGTAGTCTATGTAATAGCCGAGTATCTTTTTGGAGCATTTGCCCCTGTCCAGATATTTTTCCTTGGCCCATATATACACGTCGCATTTTGCGCTGCCGGTGGACTCTCTTTTGGTGCCGGGGATGACGCCCCTGCCGGTGAACATGCTTGAGCCGTCTTTATTGATGAGGCGCACCTTCACCGGTATCTTCAGATCCTTTGTGAGATGGGTGTACCAGCTGTCCGGGGAGGGGTCCCAGCGCACCGCCAGCAGATCGTCGGCGCCGGCGGCGGTGGTGGCTGCGTTGGAGGTGGCGGCCACGTTTCCGTCATACACCGCAAGGCCTTTGTAGCAGGAACGGTATTTTACCAGCAGCTCGTCCAGCGAATCGTGAAAAATGCGGCTCGTCCCGTGCAGGAACTCTCCCGGAGCGGTCATTTTCTCCAGCCAGTAAAGGTCTATGGAGCCCTTGGGCAGGTATTGTCCGCTGTCCAGGTGAATGTAATAGATACGGGGCTCCTTTCTGTTGGCCAGCCCCTGCAGGCAGGCGGCGGTGTGGAGCATGTCCCAGGTCCTGTCCACGCCCTCGCGGGTTCCGTCAAGGTTTTCATATACCCTGAAAAGCTCGTAAATGTCCAGCTCCGCGGCAAAAACGGAAACGGAACAGGAAAAAACAAAAACTGCAAGAAAAAGGATTAACGGTTTCATATTGTCTCCTTGTGGATATTTCAACTCTATTATACCAAAAATGCTTCCGCATAAAACGGTATCGCCGAAAAAAAACTTTTTATGGGGCGCTTTGCCTTCCGCGGCCTTCAAATATGGCCGGCGCACTTGCTATTTCAATCGGTGGAGTAGTATAATTATAGTGTATGAGCGGGGCGTATATCATAAGCGTGTATATCCCCGCGCCTATGGCTATCCCGTATTTGTAAAAGGAGCATTGGTTATGAAGACAAAGGCTGTAAGAATATATGGCAAAAATGATCTGAGATTGGAAGAATTCGAGCTTCCCGCCATCGGCGAGGACGAGATCCTTGCAAAGGTGGTCTCGGATTCTATCTGCATGTCAAGCTATAAAGCCGCTATCCAGGGCGCCGACCACAAGCGCGTCCCCGATAACGTTGCCGAGAACCCCACCATCATCGGTCACGAGTTCTGCGGCGAGATCATAGAAGTCGGAAAAAAGTGGCAGGGCAAATTCACTCCCGGCAGCAAATTCTCCATACAGCCCGCTCTGGGCTACAAGGGAAGCCTCGACGCGCCGGGTTATTCC
>JAGDAG010000199.1 GCA_017959625.1 Abditibacteriota bacterium
GCGGGAGACAAAAGAAGCGTTTGCCAGGGTCCCGGGCTCTATGAGTTTCTTCAGACCGTCGACTTCGCCGTCAAACATATTCCATCTTGCCGCCAGCTGCCTTTCGTCGCCCTTCCTGTTCCAGTAAACGCCCGTCAGCTTGAAAATACGGGGCAGGACCGTGCCTTTGTATTTGCCGGACAAATAGTCCCGGGATTTGTAAAACTCTTCGGCCTTGCGTTTGGCTTCCCTGTTGTCCAGCCGTATCTGTTCCGCCATCCTGACGTCTCTTTTTTCGGTGGCGATATACACTACGTCGGGCTTCAGGAAATACGCCTGTTTCAAGGGATCGGCATGCCATACTGAGATCGGTTGATCGGAATCGACAAAGAAACGGGATATGGTATAAGAGTTCAATTCATACCGCTCCTTCCAGTCTTTCCGGGTCAGATCGTACTGGTAAAGGTCATAGTATTCCGGGCTACGCCCTGCGATGTATCTCAGGGTACGCCCGTCGTTAGACGCTTCGGCGTCCAGGATAAACGGATAGCCAGGGAAATCCAGTTTGTCCGCACCCGGATACGTAACGGTATATTTGTTAATGATCTCCTCGGCAGCCGGACCGCCCTTCGGGCTTTTTACCCTCAGCAGGACGTAGAGGTCCCTCTTGACGGAAACCCCGCTGCCGTCCTCGCCGGGCCCGGTCTCGCAAACCGTCCGGAAAACCACCTGCCTGTCGGAGTCTATGTCAAGGGTTTCTTCGACGGCCCCTGCCGGTAAGTCCCGCAGGCTCCCGTCTTTGGCCAGCCGGCTGCATATGCCTGTCTGATCCAGGCTTCGCAGATCCGTTTTTTCAAACTCGATGGGCCTGCCGGCTTTTTCCCGGGAAGCGTCTTTCGGCTTCGCCGGTGTTTCAATATTTTTGGCGGGGTCTTCAGCAACGGCGCTGTTCCGGGTGTTTCCGTAAATCACCCAAATACCTGATACCACGAGTATCAAAAAAACAAGAAAAACAATCTTTTTCATGAAGGTATACTCCTTTTCAAAAGATGACAAGCGGCTGCAGAGCATTACCCCCGCCTGCAGAAGCAGAGGGGGATCGTTTTCGGGTCAACCGGGTATCACGCGGCGGAAAAGCCGAATAGGCCTTTGAAAAAGCCGCTTATTTTTGCAAACATGCCGGCAAAAAAGCCTTTCCGCACAGCGGCAACGCCGGTCTCCGGAGCGCCGGCTTCCGTTTGGCCCTCATATACAGGCTCCCGGGAAGTGTCCGGGTCAAAGCACCAGGCCTCGCTCCTTTTCTGCTGCCCGCTGCCTGCGCTTGCCAAAAGCTTTTTATCTTCAGGGGACATTTTTGCTGCTTCGGCGCTGAGTTTTCTTTCAACGCCGTTATGCCATACCAGCGAACGGCATTTATAGGCGCTTCGGACGCTTTCGTCATCCCCTTTATACATCTCAAGGTTTTTCCGCATATCTTCGGCGGTGAGTTCCAGCAGCCAGTGCTCCACGGCTCCGTCTTTGAACTGCAGCCTTATGATGTTTTCTGTCAGCAGCTCGGCCTTTTCGGGAACGGGGCTGGCTTTATCGATGTTTGCGGACTGATGGAACCAAACGGGGGACGTCTTGCGCATCACAAGGGTCTTGCCCTTCAGTTTTTCGCCGGTCACGGTATCCACCACCACGTGCTCGTCGCGATTCAGGGGGCCGTGCTGGACAAAATCGGGGATGAGGGCTGTCACCCGTATGCCGTCTCCCGTACGGCTCACGCCGTATATCCTGTCCCTCTCCTGATACGTCCCCCGTTTCACGAATTCATCCTGGACAGAGCCCTCGGGAAATTTTACGGGAAGCTGCATCCAGTCGTATTCTCCGGCCTTTCCGGTAAAAAACGGGGAATCTATCCTGACGTAAAGACCGGGCGACGTATAGGCGGCGGTCTTTTTCTCTATGACTATCGCGTCGGTGTATTCGTATACGGTGACGTCGCTCACGTCATCCTTATATTCGGCAAATTCCTCCGGTATGGGCTCAAACTTGGCCCCCTCCGCGGCAAAACAGGGGTCCGGCGCATCGCCCTTTATTACTATTTTGCCGTTCTCTATAACGCCGATCTTGGCGCAGAAGGCTGCGGAAACCGCCATAAGAAGCAGGACCGCAGTTAAAACCAACGATCTTTTCATTTTTTTCCTCCGATTTTTGCGCGTCCGGCTTTTTGCTTCCAAAGCCGGAAACGCTTCTCTTATCTATAGAATAACACATTCTGCGGAAAAATACAATATTTCTTTTTTTTTTTGACATTTTCCGCAGCGGCAGGCAAAACCGTCTCCCAAAAAACGGAGCGGAGCCCGCAAGGGGCTCTAAAGCCGGTATTCTTTGAGATACGCCCCTCCGGGCAGATACTCCGGTTCCTTTCCTCCGGCGGAAAGACGGCACCATACCCCCTCCGGGACCTGCAGCTCCGCCGTGAGGGTATCGCCTTTATAGCGGTACCGGACGCTTATCCTGCCGTAAACCGAGTCGTATTCCGCCTCCGCCCATTCTATGCCCATGTCCCGGGGAGGGATATTGACTTCCAGCCGGCCTGCCGCGTAGTCAAGGGCGCCCACGGCTTTATAGAGCCAGGCGTCATAAACTCCCAGCATGGGGTGGTCGTGGGATGCGCCGCCGTCCCAGCTTTCCCACACGGTGGTGGCGCCGTTTTTCAGCATATGCCCGTAGGAGGGATATGCGTCCCTGTCCAGCAGCTCCTTCACCAGTTTGTCCCTGCCTTCCTTTGAAAGGCAGTCAAACAGATATTTGGTGCCTGTGAGCCCCACGTTGAAGCCGTTTTTCAGCGACTTCTCCAGGGCGGCCAGGGCAAGAAGGCGCTTGTCTTCGGGAATGAAGTCAAACAGGAGCCCCAGTATCAGAGAGGTCTGGCTGTCTTCAAAATACGTGCCGTCCTCCCGCAGATACCGCCGGTTTACGGCTTCCTTTATTTTCTGCGCGTTTTCCGTAAAGCGGCCCGGGTCGAACCCCGCCCTGTCCGCCAGCTCCCTCATGTATTTATTGAGGATATACATAAAGAAGGTGTTGCAGAACAGCAGGTCCGTCCGCGGCCCCTTTTCTCCGGGTATCTCCAGCCAGTCCCCCAAAGGCATCAGGGAGCCTTCTTCATAAAGCCGGCCCGTCATCTTGCTCTCGGCGTAGTCCATAAACCTTATGAGGACGGGCCACATCTCCTTTATGAGCTCCGTATCTTCATAATACCGGGTGTAATAATACAAAAGGGCGACGGCGGCTCCCGTCCACTGGGTGTCAAAAAGCCGCATATTGTTTATTTCCCAGTCGGGATTGGGCACTATCCCGGACATGCTCCCGTCGGGATACTGGTCGTCCGCCATGTCCCGCAGCCATTTTTTATAGGCCTCCCTGCCGTCGAAGTTCAGCATGCCGTATTCCGCCGCCATCCAGCCGTCGGCGGTCCAGCCGTTCTTCTCCCTGTGGGGGCAGTCGGTAGGCACGGAATGGAAATTGTTGAGATAGGTGCGCACCGCCGCTTCGTGGAGCTGCTGCCCTCTTTTCCACGAGCAGCGGAAATGCCCCGCCGGCTCCAGGGCGGTGTTCACCTGTATCCCCTTTATATCCGCAAGAGAGGGCACGTAGCCCAGGCCGGTGATATGTATATACTGAAAGCCGTAGTAGGCGAATTTGGGCCGGCAGACGTCCTCCTCCCCCGAAAGAATGATATCCCAGCGCTGAAAGCCGCCTTCCACCAGGGCGGTGATGTGCGGCTCGTCGAAACCGACGTCCTTTCCGCGCCAGTCATAGGGGCCTCTTTCCCTGAACTCCAGGCGCACCGCCTGACCTCTTCTGCCCCTGAGCCTTATCTCCGCCCAGCCGGTCATATTCACGGGAAACTTCACCCAAAGATCGTTCTCCGTGCCCGCCAGGCCGCAGGGGCGTATCTCTCCCCGTTCCTTTATGGCGGGCTGCTTCTGCGCCTCGATATGAGGATGCTCAAAGGCGTGGACGAAAACCGGCTCCCAGTCCTCCAGGCTGCCGGAATACGCTCCCGCAAGCTCCTTAAGGCGCATATCGTGCTTTTCGCCGGATCTGATGTTCTGATAGGTGATATAGCTTTCCTTATATACGAAATCCCCGTCGCTCACCACCGCAATATGCTCTCCGTCTTCAAAGAATATATCCGTCAGCATGATGAACTTGGTATTGCCCCGCCAGCGGGCGTTGTGGAAGCCCCAGGTATCTATGCAGGAGGAGTTGTAAAGGCCGTTTCCCAGCATCACGGTGAATCTGTTTTCCTTTTCCAAAAGCGCCGTAACGTCATAGGAGGAATACAGGGCTCTCTTGTCAAAGCCGGTGAACCCGGGCTCCAGCACTCTGTCCCCGGCCTTCTTTCCGTTGACATACAGCTCGTGATATCCCAGCGAGCAGATATTGGCCTGGGCGTAAACGGGCTTTTTCTCCAGGGCCACATCCTTTGCATACAGATACGAAACGTCCTGCCGGGGGTCGTAGTCTATAAGGCTGTTCTCTCCCCAGGTCCCCCAGCCGGAGGTGTTTTTGTGGGTCTTGATCTCATCCTTCTCATAGGCGCTGATCCACTTGGCGTATTCGAAGGACAGCTGCCCCTCAAAAAGCCCTGTGGAAAAGAAGCCTTCGTCTTCGGCCAGCAGCCGGCCGTCGCCGTCGTAAAACGACAGGGCCAGCCTGTACGGAGTCCTTTCCCTGAGGGGAGGGCGCAGGGCGAGGCTCACGCGGTCCGCTTCAAAGCGTTCTTTCCATATCTCCTTTCCGGTAAGCCTTTCCGACACCCTCGCCACGCCGCTGTCCGCCGGGATATGATCCCATTCGATCTCTAAACGGGAGGAATCTATCCCCACCGCATTGTTTTTGTTTATTGAAAAGCCTTTTATCATGGTTTCGTCCTTTTATTCCAGAAGAAAATCGTTTTCCCCGGGGGAAGGCAGGTATTCCTTTCCGCCCCGCAGCACCCGGCAGGAGACTCCGCCGGGTATCAGAAGAGACAGCCTCACCCTGTCCCCTTCATATCTCCACTTCACCTTTATGAGGCCTTTGGGGGAGGCAAATTCGGTGCTTGCCCATTCTACGCCGGCGTTTTTATCCGGTACGGTTATGACCGCCTCCCGGAAGGAATAGCGTATGCCTCCGATATTTTTCACAAGAAAAGCGTCGTAGGAGCCCATCATGGGGTGGTCCAGGGATATATGCCCCTCCCAGCTCTCCCAGATGGTGGTGGCGCCGTTTTTCAGCATATAGCCGAAGGAAGGGAAATCGGTCTGACGCAGCATATCCGCCGCCAGGTCTCCCCGGCCCGCATGGAGCAAAGCGTCAAAAATATACCTGGTGCCCAAAAGCCCGGTGGCGATATGCATCCCCTCCTTTTCCAGGGCGCCGACGAGAGCCTTCTCCGCAGTTTTTCTGAACTCCTGCGGGAGGATATCCAGCTCCAGGGCAACGGCCAGGGCCGTCTGGCTGCTTTCGGACAGGGCCTCCTCCGAAGCGAAATACTTTCGGCACACCGCCTCCCGGGCCGTCTCCGCCCGCCGGAGCCATTTGTCCTCGTCGCGCCCCAGTATCCGGGCAAACCCCGCCATTATCCGGTTGTAGGCCGTATAAAGAACGCCGTTGGTAAGGGGCGGGTCGGTCCTACGGACCCCGAAGTCCGCCCCCGGCTCCAGCCAGTCACCCAAAAAGGCCACGTCGGACAGGCAGTCCTTTGTCCGGGCGTCCACGTAGTCCATATACGCTTCCAGATGCTCCCACATATATTCCAGCAGGTCCGTGTCGCCGTAAAAATCGTGGTAATGCTTCATGATCATTATGCCGCCGCCGCTCCAGAGTATGTCAAAGACCCGCCTGTTGCAGGTCTCCCAGTTGCAGTTGGGCACGATCCCCGACATATTGCCGTCTGGCTGCCGGTCGTCGGCGATATCCAGCAAAAACTTTTTGTAGGCCTCCCGCATATCAAAGTTATACATGGCGTATTCGCAGGCGATCCAGCCGTCGCCGGTATAACCGTTCTTCTCCCTGTGGGGGCAGTCGGTGGGAATGGAATGATAGTTGTTCAGAAAGGTGCGGGGCGCCAGAGCGTGGAGCCGGTTGAATATGGGCTCCGAGCATTCGAATTTCAGCAAAGGCATGAGGTCCGTATGGACAAAGATCCCGGTCACGTCCCCGGGGTCCGGCACGTAGCCCAGGCCGGTGACGATCACGTACTGAAAGCCGTAATAGGTGAAATGGGGCTCGCAGACGTCCTCCTCTCCGGAAAGGATGATGCGCCAGGTCTGGAATTCCTTGTGGACGTGGAACTGGTTTATATGCTCCGGCTTCAGGTCGGGAGCGTGCCACATAAAGGGATCCCGCTCCACGAAAGAAAGCACGGCCTCCCGCCCCCTTTCTCCCTTGAGCCTTATCCTTATCCAGCCGGCCATATTCACCGGGAACTTTATCACGCAGCGGTTTTCGTCGCCCCCCACGCCGCAGGGCGCCACCATGCCGCATTTCCGTATGGGCGGCATGGTCTCGAGGGTGACGTTTTCCAGGGAAAAACCGCAGTATTCGTTTACGTCCGCCGAAGCCTCCCAGCCGTCCACAGGCCCCATGTATTCCCCGGAATACTGCTTTTCCCTCATATCGAAGGTCTCTCCCGAACGGATGTTCTGATAGGTTATAAAGGAGGGATGCATACGGAAGCCGGGGCCGCTGGTTATTTTTTCCTCTCCTTCCGGATACCGGAAGGTCATCTCGCATTTAAAGCGGCATTTGGCTCTCCAGGGAGCGTTGTGGAACCCGAAGGTATCCGGAGTGCTCTGGTTGTAAAAGCCGTTTCCCATAAGCACCGTGAGCCGGTTCTCCTTTTGCAGGAGCGCCGTGAGGTCGAAGCGGTGGGCGAGGCCCCGCTTGTTATACACCGTGAAGCCGGGGGCAAGCACTCCGTCCCCCAGTTTTTTTCCGTTGAGATACGCTTCGTAATAGCCCAGCGCGCAGATGACCAGCTCTGCTTTTTCCGGCAGCCGGTCAAGAGAAAAATCCCTTACGTGCAGATACGCCCTGTCTTCATCCCTGTCTTCGTTCACCAGCTCGTAAGAGCCCACGGTGCCCCAGCCGGCGGTATTGGGCAGAGTGTCCACCCAGGGCTCCCGGGAGGCGCACAGCCACCGCGCCTCCGGAGAAAAACTTATTTTTTCGGTAATCTCTTTCACTTTTTTCACCAATATACCTGCGGCGCTACGATCCTCCCGCGGCGCTTTCGGCAAACTCAAAAAGCAGCCTTCTGAATATATAATAGTTTTCCAGGCTGCACTGGGGAGGGGTCTGATGATCCACCCCCGGCACGAAGCCTCCGGCTTCCGCCACCGGCCTCAGGCGTTCGAACTCCGCCCGCATGGCGGCCTCTCCCTTTTCCATAACGGTCTTATCGAAAGCGCCAAGCAGACGCAGATGAGGATGATCCCGCCTCAAAGCGGCCACGTCAACGCCTGCCATTCGTTCAAGAGGAAGAAAGCCTTCTACCCCGACTTCCTCCATCCAGCCCACCAGCTGAGTTATGTCCCCGTCGCTGTCCACGAAGGGGACAGTGCCGCGAGCCTTTATCTCCGGCATTATCCTTCGGTAAAAAGGCCCCACAAAGCTGTCAAAAACGATTTTTGAACACATAACGCCGTGATTATAGCTCATATCCTCCGCCAAGGTCATGAAATCGGGAGTAAACCAATCGTATACTCGTTCCAGAATCTTCAGATTGAAACGGAGCAGATCCTCGTTTATTCTGAGTATCAGCTCCGGCTGATCGTAAAAGGCATACATATGTCCTTCCACTCCCAGCAGACGGCGCGGAA
>JAGDAG010000200.1 GCA_017959625.1 Abditibacteriota bacterium
GGAACGAGATAGGCTGCATGAGCTTCCTGAACCAGCCCCTGCTGAAGTATTCCAACGAGATACGCAGCGCCGTGCTGATGATCCACGGCGAAAAGGCCCATTCGCTGTTTTTCAGCCGGGACGCCTTTCACAACATGATCAACGGCAGCAAATACACCGGCAACAAGCGGCTCCTCATCATCCCCGGAGCCGTCCATACCGACCTGTATTACAAGATGGACGTGATCCCCTTCGACAGGATGGAGGAGTTCTTCCGGAAGCACTTGAAGTAGGTCGGGGCAGACAACAAAAAGGGAACGCGGGCGCGTTCCCTTTTTCTATTTTCGAGAGGGAGGTGATCGCCATCCGGAAGCGTATCAAATCGGGAAATGAACAGCTCCAGCCCCGGGGTTGCTGAACACAAAAAAATTTTGAAAAAAATGCCGAAAAACGTTTTTTTTTTTTTTTGAATTGGTATAATGTAAGTGTAACCTTATTATTCTAAGAAGGAGAAAGTCATGAAAAAAGGTTTTACGCTTATCGAACTGTTGGTAGTGATCGCTATCATTGCCATCCTGGCTGCCATTCTGTTTCCCGTGTTTGCGCAGGCCAGAGAAAAAGCCCGCCAGACCCAGTGTCTCAGCAACTGCAGGCAGATAGGTACTGCCCTGCACATGTATGCTACCGACTGGGATGAATGCCTGCCCCAGTACAGCTATCAGATCGGCGTCGACAAGGGCATACATAACCCTGTCGGCGGCGAGTGGTATTCCGGCCTTTACGGCTTCCATCCCAGCTACGATCAGGCCAAGATCACCGACTACGTAAAGAACGACGGATACGTGGCTCAGCTGGCTCCGTACGTAAAGAACAGCAAGCTTTTCCACTGTCCCAGCCAGTCCGGAATGACTGGCTATAACGAGTATGCCAGCGGAAGGTATTACACCAGTTATTTCTACAGAAGAGTATGCTATATCGGCGGCGTTCCTGCAAATCTGGCCATCAACAACACCGGTACCGCTCTTGAAGGCCCTATGTCCATCAGCGCTCTGCCCAAGCCTGCCGGCCTGGTGGTTATGGGCGAGATAGTTCCCAACCACGACAAAAAGCCTCACAAGACCGCTGCCAACCAGTATGACGGAGGCTGCAAGCACAACGTCATCTTTGCCGACGGCCATTCGGGCAACGTTGCCAAGAATCAGGTCTGCTGGTATCATGGCGCAACCATTATCTGCGGCTATCCCTACTACGGCTGGGACGTTGACTGGCCTGCCGACGGAGCCAAGCACAACGATTTCCGCTATCAGAGGGGCGAGCTCTGCTACGACTTCGACAACTAAGGAGCGGCAACGTTATGAAGCTCAGCAACCCTAAAATAGCGATACCGATCGTGATCATTGCCGTGATCGCGATAGTTGTATGCATCGTCACACAGAGGCAAAAGACGGTAACGGGTATGACGTCTCCCGAAGATGCCATGAAGATGCCTATCCCCGGCGCGACCCCGCCGCCTGCGCCTATCCCGGATACAGCCGGGCCTCAGGCGCCTCAATAGAATAATGGCGGAAGGGCCTTCTCTCTCGGGCCCGGAAAAACGAAAAAAGGCTGTAACCGCGGTTACAGCCTTTTGTTTATGAAGAGTCATTTCCTCAGGGAGATTATGTTCACTTCCGCTTCGCCTCTGTCCACAAGAAGGCTGACTCCCCGTTTTGTCCCCGGAACGCCGCATACCGCCTGATTGGCCAGCCTGCCGTCTATAAACACGTCCAGGCGGTCGGAATACCGCGCCAGATGAACGCGGAAGGTTTTTCCGGCTCTGATATCACAGTCTCTGGCGTTGAGGTTTTTGTCAAAGGAAAGCGCCGGGCCTATATAGCAGCTGTGTTCCAGGGTATCGAAAAACACTCCGGCATCCGCGTTGGAAGCGTCCCATCCGCCTCCGTCCCTGAACAGGATGCCGCAGGTCCCCTTTTTGATGGTGATATCCGCTTCTATCTCCATGGCGTCCGAGCCGTCGGAAAGTATCTTTGCCGCCTGCCAGCCGGTTTTGGCCTGTCCTTTATAACGTCCCTTTTCTCCGGTCCATTCTCCCTCCATATAGTTCCATGCTCCATGGGCGCAGATGTTCTGCGCCGGGGAAAGGGCAGAAACGTCTGCCTCCGCTCCCAGCCTGGCTTCGGGTATGTCCCGGGGATACGCCAGATACAGCCGGTGTTTTGCGTCGGTCTTCATTTCATATGGACGGGACAGGAAGCCGTCCTGGGTAAACAATTCGTAGCGTTTCCCCCGGAAAGTCACGCTGCGGCAGGAGTAGCCTCCCTTGTCGGTGATTAGTATATTGCCGTTCTTCAGCTCCCTGAAGGGGCCGTAAGGCGAATCGGATACTGCATACACCGTGGCATTGGTCACGTGTGGGTCTTTGTAAAAGCCCCGGTTTCCGTAGCCGTGTCCGGTGATAACTGTAAGATACCATTTGCCGTCCAGATAAAAGACGTCGGGCACCTCCATACATGCGTATTTTTCCGGAGCGAAAGCGGGGGGCAGCTGCTCCCAGTTGAGCAGATCCCTGCTTCTGGCGCAGCCGATACAGGCTGTGAAGGAGGGGCTTGAGCCGTTTTTGCGGGCGGCAAAATATCCTATCCACCAATCTCCGTCCTTTACCACGCACAGGTCCCGGCAGTCTATGCAGCCGTATATGCCCTTTTCGCCGATATACCAGCGGTCGTCGGGAACGATCACCGGGTTGCCCTTATACCTCTCGAAAGTGTATCCGCCGTCCTCCGAAACGGCAAGTCCGATGCGCTGTTCGGGGCCGGTGCGCATGGTGTAGAAGAGATACATCTTTCCGCCCTCCCACACAGCGCAGCCGGTCCAGGGCTGCAGCTCGTCAAGGGTCCCCTTGGGCCCGGGTCCCAGAACGTCCGGAAGCTCTGTCCAGCGGACAAGATCCCGGCTGACGGCGTGTCCCACCATATCGCCTGCGTCCGGCGGAGCGGCAGAACCCTCGGGACGTATCTTCAGATAATACGTATGCGCAAGGCCGTCCGCTTCAGCGCGCCATGTGTCCTGGATCAAAAGGTCGGCAGGCTTGTATCTTGTTTCGGCGCCCGCCGCCGCAACGGCGAAGAGCAGAATAAAAAACGCAAATAGTTTCATGGATCTATTTTCTCAGGGAGATTATGTTCACCTCCGCTTCTCCTCTGTCCACAAGAAGGCTGACTCCCCGTTTTTTGCCCGGAACGTCGCACACTGCCTGATTGGCCAGCCTGCCGTTTATAAACACGTCCAGGCGGTTGGAATACCGCGCCAGATGAACTCGGAAGGTTTTTCCGGCTCTGATATCACAGTCTCTGGCATTGAGGTTTTTGTCAAAGGACATGACCGGCCCTATATAGCAGCTTCGCTCTTTTGTGTCGAATATCACACCGGCGTCCGAGTTGGAAGCGTCCCATCCGCCTCCGTCCCTGAACAGGATGCCGCAGGCGCCCTTTTTGATGGTGATATCCGCCTCTATCTCCATAGTGTCCGAGCCGTCGGTGATGATCTTTGCCGCCTGCCAGCCGGTTTTGGCATGTCC
>JAGDAG010000201.1 GCA_017959625.1 Abditibacteriota bacterium
CAGCAGGCGCAGGGTCATAAAGTCGTAAACGAATTCGCTCACGTCCTCCCGCTCCAGCAGGACCTCCGCGCCGCCGAAGGTCTTGCAGTCCTTCTCCGGGCAGGAAGGGGAGTCGGTGGGCTGGGTGCCGGGGCAGGCGTGCCCCGAATAGGCCTCGAACTCCAGAACCGTGTTTTCTCCGGCTGCTGCCTTCAGAGTGAGAAGCCTTTCCTTATGGTTGGGATCGAAGACCCCTTTATATTCGCCGTTGGCGATGAACAGGGTCTCGCCGTCCGTGTTTGCCCGGACGAAAAGCTTTTTTCCGTCGGCTTCCGGGGGAACCGTAAAGCTTCCCGTGAACCATGCGGTGATCCAGTCGCCGCCCCACTTGGTGCCCTTGGGGGCGTCGGTAAAGACTACGCCGGGCTCCGAGATGGGGGCCCTTCTGTAATGGACGTCCTTTACCTGGGTGAATTTCATGGGAACGTCGCAAAGCTTCTCAAAACGCAGGGCCATGTAGCGCTCCTGTATCTGATTGAATTTGGAAAATACCTGATTTGATATCGGCAGTACCGCCCTTTTTTCCATTTGTTTCTCCGTAAATCTTTGTTTTTTCAAAAAGCGGCAATACTGCCGGGATATTCCCTGCAGTATTGCCGCAGCGCGTCTTTTACTTTATCACAACGGTGGTGTTGGAATACGCTTTCAGATCCACCGTCAGCCTGCCGCCTTCTATCTTTGCCGTGTTTCCGGAAAGGGGCCTTTCCAGCACGTCGGCCTCAAAGGCTTCCGAGGCGTCCTCCGCCAGTCCGCAGAGGCATATCTCCGCCTTCGTGTCTTTTCCGCACAGCTCGTAGAGCCGGACCACTATCCCGTTTCCGTCTTCCGTCCTCTTCAGGGCGGAAATGTTCACGTTGTCGCTGATCACGGCGCCAAAGCTCTTGCAGGTGGGCAAAGGGCCGGCCTGGACGGGAGCGGATACCACCTTTACGGGGTTGTTGAAATCCTCGCCGTCCCTTACGGCCTTCACCGGGTCGTAGGCCTTGCCGTCAAACACCATGGAATACTCTATCTCGTGGTCGCCCATTTCCGGATAGGGATCCGGAGCGTAGCTGGACCGGAGCAGGGTGAGGCTGATGGTGTCGTCCTGGCAGCGGTGGCCGTATTTTGCCCGGTTCACCAGAGTCACCGATTTGTCCTTGCCCGAGAGGTTCATCCACTTGAGAGCGGGGACCTCCTGGGCCGACTGTATCCTTTCCATGGCGCCGAAGGGTATCTCGTAATGCAGGCTGCCGCCGTTGAAGGCCGTGGGGAAGTAGGCCCGCAGGGTGGGGATGCCCTTCTCGTGGTCGCCCACCTCGAACCAGCGGGTGCGGCAGACGAAATCTACCTTGCGGGAGTTCTTTGCCAGGCTGGTGTCCAGGCAGACCACGGAATCCTCCACCTTGAACTCGGCTCTTATTGTCACCAGGTTGGGCCCGTTCCTGAAGATCCGGAAATTGCCGTCCTCCAGAGGCTTGCGGGTCTTGACGGGAGACAGGTTCCAGGCGGGCATGCCGTTGGGGGCCTCCACCTGATATTCCACCGTACCCATCTTTTCGCCCTGCTTCACGTATTCGAAGCCGGTCTCCTTGTCCACTACGCTGACCAGGGCGGCGCTGGGGGCGTGCACCTTTACCCGGAGATATTTGTTCTCCAGGGTATAGCAGCCGTCCATGGGAGGCTGGCCGTCGCCGCGGAAGCTCTTGTCGCCCACGTCGGTGTAGCACTTGAGGTCGTCGGGATCCGCATCTATGGCGTCGCCGGTATCCACCACGAACACCTTGTAGCCCAGGGCGGGGATGTCCTTTGCTTCAAACACGAAGGCGTCGTATTTGTGGAACCAGTAGAAGTCGCAGTGGTCCACGAACTGGGCCTTCACCTTTTCGCCGGTCTCGTCGTAAACGAAAACGTTGTTTACGTCCAGCTTCTTGTTCCATATCTTCACTGTGACGGATTCCGTCCGCTTCCAGGGCTTGGGGTTGTAAACCAGGATGGGAGCGGCGGTCTCGCCGGACATGCCCGCAGTGGTGGGGCCGTAGGCGTCATACTGCAGGGTGTTGGTGACGGGCGAAGGGCTGGTGGCAAAGCCGTTCTGCAGCTTGCCGTGCTCCGCCGTGCCGGCGCCGAAGGAATCGCCTATATTGCCCGCCTTGGCTTTGGCTACCAGAGAGGCCGTGTCCAGCTTTGCTCCGAGATCCCGGAAGCTCTGGTTCTGGGCTGCGGAGGTGGTGGTCATCACTTCCTGGAAAGAGCCCTGGGCGTAGTTGTAGGTGGCCCGCACTCCGGAGCCGGGGAACACGTCGTGGAACTGGCTGAAAAGGGCCCGCTGCCACGCTTCCTCGAATTTCTCCTGAGGATACTCCGTTCCCGCAGCCTTGCCGGCTATGAGGGAAAGGGTCTCCGCCGAGGGCAGCTCTATCTCGCTGTAGCGGTTGGCGTATTTCACGTTGGCCTGGCTGGTGTAGCAGCCTTCGAACACGAAGTTGCGCTCTTCCTCTATGACCGGGAGCCTGGATCTGTCCACCGTTTTTTCTATGGCAGAATAGTATTCGTCCGCCGTGGAAAAATCTATCGTGGGCAGAATGGGATAATTCTCTCTGTAGTCCAGCAGGTTCCTGATCTGCACTCTGGTAGGGCCGCCGCCGTGGTCGCCCCAGCCGTAGCACCACATAAAGTCCCGGACCCCCTGCTCGAAGCAGCCGGAGATGTAGCGGCAGAAGCAGTCGA
>JAGDAG010000202.1 GCA_017959625.1 Abditibacteriota bacterium
CATCTCCTTCACAAACGCCCCTACGTGTTCCGGCGCGCCTTTTCCGTATTTTTTCAAAAGCTTTATGATGGCCGAGCCTACTATGGCCCCGTCGGAAACGGAGGCCATCTGCCTTGCCTGGGCGGGAGTGGAGATCCCGAAGCCCACGGCGCAGGGCGCGGAAGTATTTTCGCGCACCACCTTCACTATGGAGGGGATATCGGTGGTTATCTCCGTCCGGGTGCCGGTGACCCCCAGGCTGGAGACTATATACAGAAACCCCTCGGCTTCTCTCGCTATCCCGGCGATACGCTTTTCCGAGGTGGGGGCCACAAAGCTGATAAGGTCCACCCCGAATTCCCTGCACACCGGCAGAAATTCATCCTTTTCTTCAAAAGGGACGTCGGGAAGGATGACGCCGTCTATGCCAGTTTCGCGGCATTTTTTCATAAAGCGCTCCGCCCCGTAAGAAAAGACCACGTTGGCGTAGGTCATAAAGACCATGGGAACGGTGACGCTGCGGCGGACCTCCTCCACCAGCCCGAACACCCTGTCCGTGGTGGTGCCGCCCTGAAGCGCCCGCAGGTTCGCCTCCTGTATCACCGGGCCCTCCGCGGTAGGGTCGGAGAAGGGTATCCCCAGTTCTATAAGGTCCGCGCCGGCCTCCGCGGCGGCGCGCACGCAGGCGCAGGTGGTCTCAAGGTCGGGATCGCCGCAGGTGATGAAGGGGATAAAGGCTTTTCCGTTTTCAAAGGCTTTCTTTATGTTACTCATTTATGCTTTCTCCTCTGTAACGGGCAACGGAGGCGCAGTCCTTGTCGCCCCTGCCGGAAAGAGTTATGACCACGATCCCGTCCCGGGGCATCTCCGGCGCCGCCTTCATCACCCAGGCAACGGCGTGGGCCGACTCTATGGCGGGGATGATGCCCTCGGTCTTTGCCAGATATTCAAAGGCGGACACCGCTTCTTCGTCGGTGACCGGCACGTATTCCGCCCGGCCGGTATCGTGGAGATACGCATGCTCGGGGCCGATCCCCGGATAATCGAGACCCGCCGAAATGGAATAAACCGGAGCGATCTGGCCGAACTCGTCCTGGCAGAAATAAGATTTCATGCCGTGGAATATGCCTTCTCTGCCGGTAGCGATGGTAGCGGCGGTCTCAAAGGAATCCACTCCTCTCCCCGCCGCCTCGCAGCCCACCAGGCGCACGCTTTTATCGCCGAGAAAATGATAAAACGAGCCTATGGCGTTGGAGCCGCCGCCCACGCAGGCGGCCACCACGTCCGGCAGCCTGCCTTCCTTTTCCTGCATCTGCTCTTTGATCTCGGCGGATATCACCGCCTGAAAATCCCTGACTATGGTGGGGAAGGGATGGGGCCCCATGACGGAACCCAGACAGTAATGGGTGTCCGATATGCGGTTGGTCCATTCCCGGAAGGCCTCCGATACCGCGTCCTTGAGGGTGGCTGTGCCGGTCTTTACCGGCACCACCTCCGCTCCCAGGAGCCGCATGCGGTAAACGTTCAGCGCCTGTCTTCTGGTATCTTCCTCCCCCATGAACACCACGCACTCCATGCCGAAGAGGGCCGCGGCGGTGGCTGTTGCGACTCCGTGCTGCCCCGCTCCCGTTTCCGCTATCAGCCTGGTCTTGCCCATTTTCTTTGCCAGCAGGGCCTGCCCCAGCACGTTGTTTATCTTGTGGGCGCCGGTATGGTTCAGGTCCTCCCGCTTGAGGTATATCTTCGCCCCTCCGAGATCCTCCGTCATCTTCCGGGCGAAATACAGCCGCGAGGGCCTGCCCGCATATTCGTTGAACAAAAGCGAAAGCTCACGCCGGAAATCCGGGTCGTCTTTATAGCGGCAATAGGCCTCGTCAAGCTCCGTGACGGCGTTCATAAGGGTCTCGGGTATATACTGCCCCCCGTGGATCCCGAATCGTCCCTTTTTCATAGTGTCCTCCATATTTTACAGCATGTCAGCCATTCTGTATATCATCTCCTCGGTCTCCTTCCAGCCCAGGCAGGGGTCGGTGATGGACTGCCCGTAGCAGCCGCCGCCCACAGGCTGGGAGCCCGATTCTATGTAGCTTTCCACCATAAAGCCCTTTATCAGCTTTTCTATCCGAGTATTGAAGCGGCGGTTCTGCAGCACCTCTCTTATGATGAGAGGCTGCCGGAAGGGATCCTTGCCGGAATTGGAATGGTTGGTGTCCACCAGCGCCGCGGGGTTGGGGAGCTCATACCTGTCGAAAAAGTCGCACAAAAGCTCCAGATCCTCGTAATGGTAGTTGGGATGGTGCTGCCTGTGCTTGTCGGTATAGCCCCGGAGTATAGCGTGGGCGTAGGGGTTCCCGAAGGAATGGGTCTCCCAGCCTCTGTAGATAAAGGTATGCTGATGATGGGCGGCGGTTATGGCGTTCATCATCACCGAAAAATCGCCGCCGGTAGGGTTTTTCATACCCACGGGCACCTCTATGCCGGAAGCGGTGAGCCGGTGCTCCTGGTTCTCCACGGAGCGGGCCCCCACGGCAACGTAGACCAGGATGTCGTCAAGGTATTTATGGTTGTCGGGGTAAAGCATCTCGTCGGCGCAGCCGAAGCCGGTCTCCGCCACCACCCGCATATGGAGCTCCCTCACCGCTATGAGCCCCTTGAAAAGATCCGGCTTATCCGTGGGGTCGGGCTGGTGCAGCAGCCCCTTGTAGCCCTCTCCCGTGGTGCGGGGCTTGTTGGTGTATATGCGGGGCACTATCATTATTTTGTCCTTCACCTTTTCCTGCACGGGGACCAGCCTGGAGATATAGTCCAGCACGCTGTCCTCGCAGTCCGCGGAGCAGGGGCCTATGATGAGCAGCAGGCGGCTGCTTCTGCCGTCAAGTATCTGCTTTATCTCCAGCACCTTTTTTTCCATGGTCTCGCTGACCAGGCGGGTGATGGGAAACATCTCCTTCACCTCTACCGGTATGGCCAGCTTTCTGTAAAAATCCATATTCATTTTGCAAAACGCCTCACAAGCCTTATTTGTCGAACCACGCCCTTCTCTCGGTGGAAAGGCGCATCTTTTCCTTCATCTTTTCGCTGTCTTCCGCTTCGAGGGCGTCCCGGAACTCCCGGAATTCCCCAAGGAACCTGTCCATCTTGTCAAGAAGCGGTTTTTTGTTCATAATAAAAAGCTCGCTCCACATATCCTCGTTTATACGGGCTATCCTGGTGAGGTCCCGGAAGGAATTGCCGGTATAGTCTGCCAGGTGCCTGTTTTCGCTGGCCGTCATAAGGGAAACGGCTATACAGTGGGTGAGCTGGGAAACGAAGGCTATCATTTCGTCATGCTCCTCCGGGGAAAGCACCGATATCTTCCGGCAGCCCAGGATACGACCCAGATCCTTGCACCACTCCACGGCCTTCCGGGTATTGGCCTTTGTGGGGGTCACTATATAGTTTGCGTTGCGGAAAATGCCGTCGTCGCTGTTTTCAACGCCGCTGACTTCCTTTCCGGCCATAGGATGGGCGGCAATGAATTCCACGTCCTTCCGCAGACACGCCTGCGCTTCGTAAACCACGCTGCTTTTTATACCGGTGACGTCGGTTATCATGGCGCCGGGCCGGAAAAGATGCTGCCAGCGTTTTATCCATTCGGGCAGAGTCCGGGGATACAGGCCGAAGATCACCGTGTCCGCAGAAGAGACCAGAGCCGGCTCCACTTCGGTGCTGCCTTCCTTTATGATGCCCTTTTCCAAAGCGAAATCTATGGCCTCCCTGCGGGTATCGATGGCCGCCACGTGGCAGCCCAGACGGGAAAGAGCCATGGCGTAGCTGCCGCCCATGAGCCCGAGCCCGGTTATAAGTATGTTGCCTTTATTGATCCACTGCATATATCTCCGCCTTTATCCCAAGTTTTTTCAGTGTGTCAAAATATTCCGGAAAGCTTTTGTCCGCCGCCTCCGCCCCCAGCAGCTCTCCCCCCGTCACGGTAAGAAGAGTGCAGAGAGCCATCACTATACGGTGGTCGTTGTGCCCCGAAAGAGGGGCCTCCGGCTTTTTCGGTACGCCGGGAAAAACGGTAAAGCTGTTTTCGCCGTTCCTGCAGCGGATGCCGAATTTCAAAAGCTCCTTTTCCATGGCGGCGGCCCTGTCGGATTCCTTCAGCCTGAGCCTTGCGGTACCGGTGAACCTTCCTCCGGAAAGCCCCGCCGCAACGGCAAAGAGCACGGGCCCCAGGTCGGGACAATCCGAGATATCCAGCTCCGCAAAGCCCCGGGCCAGCCGGGCGAAATATTCGCCGTATATCCTGTCTCCCTGGACCGAATCCGGAAGGAGCCCTTCCACCTCCACCTCGCCTCCGAAAAGGGAAAGGGCCGAAAGAAAGGCAGCGTTGCTGTAATCGCCTTCCACGGAGGCCCGGCAGGGGACGTACCGCTGCTTTCCGGGGATCTCTATGACGTTGTCCCGCCTTACGGCCTTTACGCCGAAAAGGGAAAGGGCCTTTAAAGTCATCTCTATATACGGCAGGCTCTCCACGGGAGGTTCAAGCATTATCTTGCTTCCGCCCTCCAAAAGAGGCAGGGCGAACAGGAGCCCCGAAACGAACTGGCTGGATATATTGCCCGGACATTTATACGTATCCGGCGCCAGGTCCCCCCGTACCGTAAGGGAAGCCTTCTCTTTTTCAAACAGAAAGCCTTTTTGGCGGCATATATCCTCATATACCGAAAGAGGGCGCTCGAAAAGCCTCTCCGCCCCGGTAAAAGTCACCCTTTCCGAAAGGGTCAGGGCGTAGGGCAAAAGGAAACGCAGGGTGGAACCCGACTCGCCGGCGGGCAGCCGCAGGCTGTCCGGCGCCGCCTCTCCCCTGCGGAAACGCTCCAGCTCCTCCAGGCATCTTCTTGTGGCCAGGGTGTCCATGGAATCCGACTCCGGAAGGATGAGGTCCCCTTCTGCAAGAAAAGAGCAGATCATCAGCCGGTGGGCCATGCTTTTGCTGGGGGGCGCCTTCACGCGGCCCCGGGCTTTTCCCGGAAATATCACCGCCTTTTTCATTTGCTTTTCTCTCCGAAGTTTTCCGCAAGAAAGGTCATGGCTTCCGTATAGCCTTCGATGCCCCGGCCGGTTCTGGTCTTCACGCAGGCTTCCCGGATATAGGATATATGCCGGAAGGCTTCTCTTTCCTCCACCTTTGATATATGCACCTCCACGGCGGGGATGCCCACAGCCTTCAGGGCGTCCAGAAGCGCGATGCTGGTGTGGGTGTAGGCGCCGGGGTTGATCACGATACCGTCGGTATTCCCCAGGGCCTGCTGGATGACGTCCACCAAAGCCCCCTCGTGATTGGACTGGAAAACCGTCACCTCCGCCCCCAGGGCGTCGGCATGCTCCCGTATCCGGCGGCAACGCGCCCCGTAGTTTTCCTTTCCGTAAATGCCCGGCTCTCTGATGCCCAGCATATTGATGTTCGGACCGTTTATAACAAGGATCTTCATATCTTTTTCCTATTCCGAAAAACGTTTTTTCAGTATTTCCATAGCGGTGGCGTCGGGATTCTCTGCCACCTGCACCGTCATATCCGCCGCCGCCCTGTATACGGGGCGCCGCCGGGCGTAAAGGGCCCTTATCTTGTCTTCCGAATCGGCCAGGGGCCTGGCAGGATCCGGCGTAATCTCCCCGAGGTCCCGCTCCAGCAGCACTATCCTGCCGTTTTTCTTCAGGGCCCGCAGGTTTTCCCTGCACAGGGGGGCGCCGCCGCCGGTGGCGATCACCATGCCGTTTCGGCCGGCAAGCTCTTCTATGGCCTCGCTTTCCAGGCGCCGGAAATGCTCTTCGCCGTATTTGCGGAAGATGTCCTTTATCTTCATGCCTGCCTTTTGCTCTATCATGGCGTCCGTATCCGCCGCGGGGCGTTCGGTGATGCGTTTAAGGGCTTTCGCGGCGGAGCTTTTGCCGGCGCCGGACATGCCTATGAGCACTATGTTTTCCTTGTCGGCCCGCACCTTCTTGTATATGCTGCCCACCAGGGTCTCCGGGTATTTCTTGTCCAGGAACCGCTCCGCGGCGAAAACAGCCTGGGCAGCCAGCATGTAGAGGCCCCCCTCCGCCTTCACGCCCCTCTCCAGGGCGTCCAGCACAAGCTCGGTGCGCAGAGGGTTGTATATGGCGTCTATGACCCCCTCCAGAGCCGTAAAGGGCTCCAGGCTAAGAGGCTTTTCCCGGTGGCGGGGGAACATGCCGCAGGGGGTGGTATTGATTATTATCTCCGCGTCCCCGTGGAGCCCCCTTGCCTCCTCATAGGAGACGGCTCCCCTGTTTTTGGTCCGGCTCACCCGGAGGACCTCCCGGGCTCCCCGGGCTTTGGCCAGAGCCAGGGCCGTGCGGGAGGTGCCTCCCGTGCCCAGTATCAGGACCTTCCTGCCTTCAAGGCTCAGCCCCGCCTTCCCGACCAGGGCGTCCATGCCCGAAAAATCGGTATTGTATCCGAAGAGCCTGCCGCCCCTGTTTACTATGGTGTTCACCGCCCCTATGGCGGCGGCGTTTGGGGAGATCTCCGCCAGATAGGGTATCACCGCTTCCTTGTAGGGAATTGTGACGTTCACGGCCCTGAAATCCGCCTTTTTCATAAAGCCGTCCAGTTCTTCGGGCTCCAGCTCCAGGAGCTCGTAGCGGTAGTTTTCTATAAGGGCGTGTATCTCCCTGCTGAAGCTGTGGGGCAGTTTTCTGCCTATACATCCGTATTCCATATCATTCCCCCAGATAGTCAGTGCCGAAACGCAGGGCCAGAAGATCCGCCGCCACCAGCGCCGCCGCGCTGTCCACCACCGCGGGCGCCCTGTGGATAATGGCTGGGTCGTGGCGTCCCGAAAGGGAAAGAGCAGTGTTTTTCATTTCCTTCGTGTCCACGGTCTCCTGGGTCTTGAAAACAGAAGGCGTGGGCTTTATCTGGGTGCGGAACAGGATGGGCATCCCGTTGGCGATGCCGCCGTTTACGCCCCCGTTATGGTTGGTTTTCGTGCGTATCCTTCCGTCGTCGGCCATATAAAAGGCGTCGTTATAGCCGCTTCCCCTCAGCCCTATAAGGGAAAAGGCTTCGCCGAACTCCACTCCCTTTACTGCGGGAACGGAAAAAAGGATATGGGCCAGCAGGCCTTCCAGGGTATCGAACCAGGGCTCCCCCGTCCCGGCGGGGATCCCCGTGATACAGGTCTCCAGTATGCCTCCCACGCTGTCGCCGTCCTGTTTGGCCTCCAGGATGCGCCCGGTCATAGCCTTTTCCGCATCGGGGGAAAGGGTGGGGAACCCGGGGCCCTCAAGGCTCCGCAGAGCCTCTTCGAGCCTGCCGGGCTCTTCGGGAAAAGCGCTGTCGCAAATGCTGCTGCCGCCCCCCAGGACGCTAATGTGGGTGCCTATAAGGATCCCCTTTTTCCGCAGCGCGGGCAGCAGTATGCCTCCCGCGGCGGCAAGGGCGGCCGTGAGCCTGCCGCTGAAATGGCCCCCTCCCCGATAGTCCTGAAAGCCCCTGTATTTATATTCCGCCGTGAGGTCGGCATGCCCCGGCCTGGGAGTATGGCGGAGGGCTTCATAGGCGTCGCTTTTCGTATCGCTGTTGGGGATGATTATGGCGAGGGGCGTGCCCGTGGTCTTTCCCCTGAAAACGCCGCTCAGTATGCGGAAATCGTCCCGCTCCCTGCGGGAGGTGGATATCGCCCCCGCGGGCCGTCTTTTTTCAAGCATGGCCGCCACGGCCTCCTCCGAGACCTCTATCCCCGGCGCCAGGCCGTCCAGCACGGCGCCGATCCCGGGGCCGTGGCTTTCTCCCAGCAGGGTAAGGGTCACCGAGTTTCCGAACGTGTTTTTCATATTTGATCCTCCGTACGTATGAGCTCCATCCGCTCCGCCAGCTCCCCGGGGGTGAATCTGCGGAATTCAAAACGGCCCGCCTCCTGCAGCACTACGCAGGCGATGCCCCCCTCCAGGGCTTTTTTGTCGTGGAGCATGGCGAAGAGGGCCTCCTCCCGGCTGAAAGCGGCCCGGGCGGGAAGCTCCAGCCTGCCCAGGGCGGCGGCCAGCCGCGGCCGAAACCCTTCTTCGCACATAGGGAGCATCCCCAGCGCCACGCATTCTCCGTGAAGCAGATCGTTGGTTTTCCGGCTTTCAATGCCGTGGCCTATGGTATGGCCGAAATTCAGCGCCTTTCTGAGGCCCTTTTCCTTTTCGTCCTGTTCCACCACGTATTTCTTTATGGCCAGCGAGCGTTCTATGATCTCCGTCAGCCTGCCGTAGGGGTCGTCCTTCCCGAATATCTCAAAGAGCTCCGGGTCGAAACAGGCGGCCATTTTCAGGGCCTCCGCAAGCCCCGCGGCCTTCTGGCGGCGGCACAGGGTGCCGGTAAGAGACGGATCCACCAGCACCTTTTTCGGCTGGTAAAAAGCCCCCACCGTGTTTTTCACGCCCCCGAAGTTCACGGCAGTCTTGCCTCCTATGGAGGAATCCACCTGGGAAAGCACCGTGGTGGGCACGTTGTAAAACGCTATGCCGCGCATATAGCACGCCGCGGCAAAGCCGGTGAGGTCTCCCGCCACGCCTCCGCCCACGGCAACGGCGCAGTCGCCCCGTTTGAAACCGTTTTCCAGCATGGTCTGCAAAAGCAGGCCCCACGTCTCTATGCTTTTGGACCCCTCGCCTTGGGGAACGGTCAGCGCCACCGGCTCTTTGCAGAAGGAGGCCAGGGTCTCCGCATATTCCCGGGGGACGCCGTCGTCGGTGACTATCAGCGCCTTTCTGTCAAGGTCCAGATACCGGCCGGCCTTCTTCAGGCACCCGTTTTCAATGATTATATCGTAGCTGTTTTCGCCCAGCTCCATACTTAGTTTCATTTTATCCTCTCATATCTCTTCGGGCTCGGAAAAGCTGCCGGCGATCTTCAGGATCCCGCAGTTCTTGGCCAGAGCATTCATCATTTCCCTTCCTTCGGCAGAAAAGATCTCGCCTTCTGCTTCCATACAGAAATAATACTGCCAGGGTGAGCTGCCCAGAGGGCGCGAACGAAGGGAGCACATATTGAAGCCGTATCTCCCTATAACGCTTATTGCCTCTGCCAGGGAGCCGGCTTCGTTCCGGACCGTGAACATCAGCATAAAGCGGCATGTCTTTTTGTCATTCAAGGTATTCTGTACCCTGGAAAACACGGCGAAGCGCGTTTCGTTGCTGAAGCTTGTCTGTATGTCGTGATCCAGTACCGAAAGCCCGTAAAGCTCCGCCGTTTCCATGCTCGCAATTGCTGCAGTATGTATATCGCCTTCTCTTGCCACCGATTCGGCAGCCATAGCGGTATTTATCGCTTCTTCTTCTCTGAAACCATGGATTTTTATATATTCCCGGCACTGACTGAGAGCCTGGGGATGGCTGCGGACAGTTCTGATATCCGATATACGGGAGCCCTTGGGAGCAAGAAGGTTCTGTCTGATGCGAAGCTTATAGACTGCGTTTATAAACAACGAACCGTGAAACATCAGATCCGCAACCTGCCCTACTTCGCCGGCGTAGCTGTTTTCTACAGGCAGCACTGCCTGTTCGCAGTCGCCTTCCGCCACGGCTTTCCAGGCTTCCGCAAACCCCGGAAAATTAACAGTCAGCGCGTCGGGAAAAATACGTTCCGCCGCTATAGCGGCAAATGATCCGGCGATCCCGCTGTAAGCTATACGGCTTCCCGATATAAGTTCTCTCTGATAGCTTCGGAAGACGCTTATTGCGTTATGCAGAAATTTAATATAATGAGCCCGCAGCACAGGGTCGGAGATCAGGGCCGAATTGTTTTCGATAAAGGTTTTTTCTGTTTCTGCCGAATCAACGGAAAGCCCTCTTTTCTTTTTGTGAATGGCGATCCTGCCCGCTGCCTTCATCCGCTTTTCAAAAAGAAGAGCCATTTCCTTGTCTGTCCGGGCTATCTCCCGCCGTATTTCTTCCTGTTCGTTCATATTTTTTCCTTACACTCCTCCGTGAGCAGCCAGCACTGCCCGGCGGATCTTGTCGGCATCCTTTACTCCGTTTGTTTCAACCCCGGAGGAAATATCCACCGCCGCCAGATACGGCAGCCCGGCGGCTTCGGGGATGCTTTCCGGCGTAAGCCCCCCCGCAAGTATAAAGGGCCTCCCGGCGTTTCGGGCAAGCTCTCTGTCAAAGGGCCTGCCTTCCCCCATCCCTCCGTCCAGAAGGATGAGGTCGGCGGCGCTTCGCCGCGCCCTTTCAAAGTCTTGCGCGCTCCCGAAGCTGAAGGCCTTCCATACGTGGAGGCCGGCGGCGCGCCGGAGAGCCGTGATATAACCGTCGTCCTCGCCGCCGTGAAGCTGGACCGCGTCCGCCCCTATAAAGCGGGCGGCGCCGGCGGCGGCCTGCAGGGGCAGGTCCACAAATACCGCCACGGCCTTTATCTCCGGGCGCAAAAGCCTTCTCAGCTCTGCCGCTTTTTCCGCAGATACGTTTCTGTGGCTTTTGGGATACCCGATTATAAAGCCGATATAGTCGGGGCAGGCTTCGTTCACAGCCTCCGCGTCTTCTCTGCGGAAGAGGCCGCATATCTTTATCTGCACGGCTCCGCCTCCCGCCTCAGGCCTGCCAGAAAGGCGCCCTTGTCCGGGGATCTCATAAAGGCTTCGCCCACCAGCGCCGCGTCGGCTCCCGTATCCTTCAGGGCCCGTATGTCTTCGGGGCCCCTTACCCCGCTTTCGGAGACGTAGAGGCAGCCCTCCGGAACGAGGCTCCTCAGGCGCGCCGCATTGGACAGGTCCACCGAGAAATCCTTCAGGTTGCGGTTGTTGACCCCTATCATGCGGGCCCCGGCGTCCGCCGCCGCCTTTATCTCGTCGGCGTCGTGGGCTTCCACCAGGGCCGCCAGGGACAGGGACCTGCACAGCTCCGTCAGGCGGCAGAGCTCCCGGGGGGACAGCAGGGCGCAGATGAGCAGGGCGCAGTCCGCCCCCAGGGCCTTGGCCTGGTATATCTGGTATTCGTCCACTACGAAATCCTTCCGCAGCATAGGGACCCCGGTCAGGGCCCGCACCTCCCGGAATACGCCGTCGGACCCCAGGAACCATTTGGGCTCCGTCAGGCAGGAGATGCAGTCGGCCCCCGCCTCCGAATATTCCCGGGCTATGGAGCGGTAGTCAAAAACCGGGTCTATGACCCCCTTGGAGGGGGACGCCTTTTTGATCTCGCATATAAAGGAGAGGCCCTCCCGGGCCACGGCGCCGTAAAACCTCTCTCCCCCGCCGGCAAGAGCCTCGGCCCGTTCCCTCAGGGCGGCGGGGCTTTCCCGCTTTTTGTCCCGTTCCACCCGCAGCCGGGCGTAGGCCGCTATCTCGTCCAGGATGGTCATTTATTCCTCCGGGCGGTTGCTGACCTCTATAAGCTTTTCCAGGACCCCCAGAGCCTTCCCGGAGTCCAGCAGCTCCGCCGCAAGCGCTGCGCCTTCCCCTATGCCGGAAGCCTTGCCGCAGATATACAGCGAGGCTCCCGCGTTCAGAAGGACGGCGTTCCGCTTGTGCCCTTTCTGCCCGTTGAGTATATCCAGGGCTATACGGGCGTTCTCCTCCGGGGTGCCTCCCCGCAGGTCCTCCTTCCGGCAGGGCTCCAGGCCGAAGTCCTGAGGCTGCACTACGTAAGACTTGAACCAGCCGTCCCTTATCTCGCATATCCTGGTGGGAGCGGAAAGGGATATCTCGTCCAGCTTGTCCCTGCCGTAAACCGCCATGCCCCGCGTGACTCCCATATTGGCCAGGACCTGGGCCAGGGGCTCCGTCAGATATTCGTCATAGACTCCCAGCAGCTGCATTTTGGGGCGGCCCGGGTTGGTAAGGGGCCCCAGGATGTTGAACACGGTGCGGAAGCCCAGCTCCTTGCGGATGGCCCCCACGTATTTCATGGAAGCGTGGTATTTCTGGGCGAAAAAGAAGCACATTCCCGCTTCCTTCAGCAGCTCCACGCAGCGCTTGGGGCTCTGGCTGATATTGACCCCGAGGGCCTCCAGGCAGTCGGCGGTGCCGCACAGGGACGAGGCGGCCCTGTTGCCGTGCTTTGCCACCTTGCAGCCGCCGGCAGCCGCCACCAGGGCGGACACTGTGGAGATGTTGAAGCTCCCCGCGTTGTCGCCCCCGGTGCCCACTATCTCAAAAATGTCCATGCCTGTTTCCACCTTCAGAGAGTGGTCTCTCATGGCGGCGGCGCAGCCGGTTATCTCGTCGGTGGTCTCGCTGCCGGCGCTTTTTGTGGAAAGAGCCGCCAGAAAGGCCGCGTTCTGGGTGGGGGTAGTCTCGCCGCTCATGATCTCGTTCATGACGTCATAGGCTTCTTTGTAGGAAAGATCTTCCTTGTTAACTATTTTTACAATGGCTTCCTTTATCATTTTTTGACCTCCCTGATAAAATTATAAAGCATGGTCCTCCCCTGGGGAGTCATAACGGATTCCGGATGGAACTGAAGGCCGAAAACCGGGTATTTTCTGTGCTCCACGGCCATCACCTCGCCGTCCTCCGTTTCGGCCCGTATCACAAGCTCCTCCGGCAGAGTGTCTTTTTCTGCCGCCAGGGAATGGTAGCGGGCCACGTAGGCTGTTTCGGGACAGCGGGCAAAAAGCGGACAGCGCTTGTCCAGGGCCACCTTCGACTGTTTTCCGTGCATAAGGGCCTTTGCGTAGGTGATGCGGCCCCCGAAGGCGGCGCATATGGCCTGGTGCCCCAGGCATACACCCAGAATGGGCACCTCTCCCGCCAGCTCTCTCACCGCCTCCACTATGATACCGGCGTTCTCGGGCCTGCCGGGGCCGGGGGACAGTATGAGCCTGTCCGGCGCCAGCCGTCTTACGTCTTCCACGGTGACCTCATCGTTGCGGACCACCTTTATATCCGGTTCTATCTCTCCCGTAAGCTGATACAGATTATAGGAGAAGCTGTCGTAGTTGTCTATAAGAAGGATCATAATTCCTCCTCCCCGGCCAGGGAAAGGGCCGAAAGAGAGGCCTTTGCCTTGTTGAGGCATTCCTCATATTCCTTTTCGGGGTCCGAATCCGCCACTATGCCGGCGCCGCTGCGCACGAACACCCTGCCGTTCTTTTTGTAAGCGATGCGTATGGCTATGCAGGTGTCCATGTTCCCCGAGAGATCTATATATCCTATAGCCCCTCCGTAGATCCCCCGCTTGTTGTCCTCCAGCATATCTATAAGCTGGCAGGCGCGGATCTTCGGCGCGCCGGAAAGAGTGCCGGCGGGCAGCACCGCCTCTATGGCGTCCAGGGCGTCTTTGCCTTCCCTTATCTCGCCCCGCACCGTGGAGCCTATGTGCATAACGTGGGAAAACCGTTCCACGCTGCGCAAAGTCTCCACCTTCACGGTGCCGAACCTGCTTATCTTTCCCAGGTCGTTGCGGCCCAGGTCCACCAGCATATTATGCTCCGCCAGTTCCTTTTCGTCCGCCAAAAGCTCCGCTTCCAGGGCCGCATCTTCTCTTTTGGTCTTTCCCCGGGGCCTGGTGCCCGCAAGGGGGAAGGTATGCAGCACGCCTTCCTGCAGCTTTACCAGGGTCTCCGGAGAGGCTCCCGCCACCTCTACATCGGTGCCGGAAAAGTAGAACATATACGGCGAAGGGTTCAGGGTGCGCAAAACCCGGTAAGCGTCCAGCAGGCTGCCCTCGAAACCGGCGGAAAGCCTGTTGGAAAGCACTATCTGAAAAATGTCGCCCTCGCGGATATATCCCTTTGCCCGCTCTATCATGCGGCAGAACTCTTCCCTGCCGAAAAGGGGCGCAACTTCGCTTGTCAGCCGGCCCCGGGGCTCGGCTTTCTTTTTGCCGGTCTTCAGCAAGAGAGCCATCTGCTTAATCTCGGAGACAGCCTTTTCGCAGCCCTTTGCGGCGTCCTTTGCTGGGACGTTCACTATAAGAACTATCTTCTGCCTGATGTTGTCGAAGGCGATCACCTTGTCAAAAAGCATCAGATCGACGTCTCTGAAGTTTTCGGTGTCCTTTGCCTTTATCTCCAGCCCGGGCTCGGCGTATGCGATATAGTCGTAGGCGAAATAGCCCACCAGCCCTCCCGCAAAGGGAGGCATCCCTTCAAGCCGCGGGCTCCTGTGCCGGGCCAGCAGCTCCCGCAGCTCCCGGGTGGGATCTCCCTGCCGCTCCGTTCTTTTTCCCCCGGGCTCCTCCACGGTGATTTTTCCCCCGGCGCAGTAAAACAGCAGCTTGGGGTCGTAGCCCAGAAAGGTGTAGCGCCCCCAGGTCTCGTCGGTGCGGGCCGATTCCAGCATAAAGGTGTGGTCGGACACGTTTTTCAATATCCTTTCGGCTTCTATGGGGGTGATGAAATCCGAAAGGATCTCGCCGGCAACGGGGATCACGTCGTAACGCCCCTCCGCTGCGAGCCTTTGCACTTCTTCCGGTTCCGGAAAGATCTTCATTTTTTCCTCCTTGCTCTGCAGGGGCATAATAAAACGTCCCTGACAGAAAGTATTCTGTCAGGGACGAATAGAATACCACTATCCGCGGTGCCACCCTGAATTCACGGCTTCTGCCGCGCCCTTAGCGGGGTACCAACATACCCCCGGCAACTCACGTATGCCCTCACGTTGCAGGATACTCTGCGGGAGCCCCGCATTTCACTGCACCCTCGGCGGCCCATTTGACAATTTGTTTCTCACCTGATTCTCAGCATCGCAGGCTCTCTGTAGAGGCATGGGTGTCTTTATCCCCGCGTCATCGGTTTAAAAAAGGATTCACAGTTTTATTATAACACCTTCTTTTACGTGTGTCAATACCCTGCCCCGGACGAAATCATCATTTTTCATACAGGGAAAGAGAGCCGGGAAGAGCGTTGTCCGCATCCTCCGCTCTTTCTCCGGCAAGGCCCTCCAGATGGGCGGTGTCGTTGATACGGCGCGCCCGCACCCTTTCTCCCAGTTCGAATACGGATATGGAGGTATTGCCGAAATCGAAGGTCCTCCAGTATTCCGGCGGGAGATCCAGAAGATACAGGATCATGCCCCTCAGGGTGCCTCCGTGGGCCACGGCCATTATTACGTCGTCTTCAGAATGGCGTTTTTTTATCTCCTCCGCAAAGCGCCGGCCCCGCTCCGCCACGTCCATAAGGCTTTCTCCCCCGGGAGGCGCCGCGCTGTAGGCCTGCCGCCAGGGGCAGTCTTTCACCGGGAACACCCGCTCTATCTCTTCCCGGGTCTTTCCTTCCAGGACGCCGAAGCTCCTTTCGGAAAGCAGGGGCTCCGGCACGGGCCGAAGGCCCATGGGCCGGCAGATGATCTCCGCCGTTTCCGCCGCCCTTTCAAGGGGCGAGGTATAGGCGTGGGTGATGCCGCAGTTTTTCAGCCTGCAGGCGGCGAGAGCGGCCTGCTTCCTGCCGGCTTCGTTGAGCCGGGAGGGCACGCTCTGCCCCTGGATGATCTTTTTCAGGTTGCAGTCGGTTTCTCCGTGACGGACGAGATAAAGTATCATACCCGCTCTCCGCAGTCTATCCGGATCTCATTAGCGCCCTTCACGAGGGAAACAAAGGCCGCAAAGCCTCCCCTGAGCCTTATCGCTCCCCGGGGGACCGGCCTTTCCGTCCATACCGCAAAAGGATACTTCGGGCAGTCTGCCGAAGCCTCCAGGGCCACGGTGAAGCCGGCGGGGTCCTCCTTTATGCTCAGCGCCCGTATCTCCGGAAGTTCTTCGGGGCTGCAGAAGGAGTCCTCTGCCACCTCTTCCTGTTTGGAATAATCGAAATAACGGAAGGGAGCGTGGGAGCCCCGCTCGAATATCACCTGGGTGTCGGCGTCGTAATAGGCGCACACCGGCGGGTATTTCCCCTTTTCCGGCCAGTCCGCCGGCTTTGGGGTGCTGCCGGAATAGAAATACACCTTGTCATGGCAGTCCAGGGGGTCCTCCAGATAAAGGCTCTTGCAGGGCTCGGCCTTTCCGGGATATTTGATATCCAGCCAGTCCGCTATCTCTCCCAGGGTGGCGGCGGTGAGGGGGGGCCGGCTTTCGAAAAAGCGCCCCAGATACGCGTTGCGTTCGCCGTCGCCGGAATCGTGGTCCTCCTGGTGGACCACCATCACGGCAAAATCGTTGTCCGGCACGTTGGCGAGGAGGTTTTCGGCTATCCTGTTGTAATAATCCGGCTGATGATACGCTATGCGGCAGTTGTAAATGTCGTCCACGTCGGTGGAAAAATACACCGCCCCCGAATTTACCCCGGGAACGTGAACCGTGTTCACCAGATCCCTGTAAGTCCAGTCGAAGATCCAGGGAGCCGTGTTTTCCCTGCCGGGTATGCGGAAATTCTTCAGGCTGGGCTTGTAGGGGTTCCAGGGACAGCCGTAGTGATACATGCTGGTGTCGCATTCCCTGTGGTCGAAGCCTATGCCCCACAGGGCCCGCATCCCCAGCTTCGTCATTGCCCGCAGTATGTTCGTGCCTATGGCGCCTATGAACTGGTCTATGCCCGCCGTGCGTATGTTTTTGCCCGAAAGGTTCCGGAGAAAGGCCAGCTGCCCCTCCATTATTTTGAAGGTCTCCTTTTCACTCAGGAACAGGTTGTAGTTGCCGGTGTTGAAATGGCTGCGGGAAGGAGGCATGAAGCCCAGCTCGTCCCCCGCCCTGCAGTACTCCTCCAGGGTCTCCGTGTCGTTCCGCCAGGTATATCCGTCGGCAAGCCAGGTCACCGGCAGTCCGGCGCCGTGGATGACGTCCGCCAGACGGCGGGCGTAGTTGAAGGCGTTGCCGTGCATATCCGGGCCGCAGCAGCGGGGGTGCCCCACTTCGTTCTGGATGCCCGGGAACCACCCTTCGTGATAGTTGCAGCTGATGACCGGCGCCAGAAAGGCCTCCTTTTCCGCAAAGACCGCCACCCGCGCCGGCACGCCGCCGGACAGCAAAATTTCTCCCCGGCCGGGAGCCAGGCCCTCCAGCTCCAGGCTGCAGCCGTTCTTGACGGCCCGCACAAAAGCGGGCGCCGATTCCACGGCGTTGTTTTTCAGGCGTTCCGGCAATCCGTATTTTACGGTCCTGCCGACAACGGCCACGTAACTCTGACGCATCAGTCTCCTCCTTGGTATCTTCCCAGCCGTTTGGCAATATCGGTGAATTTTTTAAACATCTCCAATGTGACGCAGTCGGGCACCGAATGGTCGCTGGAAAGTATGTAGCCGCCGTTTTCCTTCATCACCGGGATCAGGCGCTCCATCTCCTCCCACAATTTGTCGGGAGTGTTGTAAAGCAGGGCGTTTATCCCTCCGTGGAAGGCGAGCCTGTCTCCGTAGGCCTTCTTCAGGGCGGCGGGGTCCATCCCCGCCTTCACCTCCACCGGGTTCAGCATCTCCACCCCTATCTCCAGCAGATCCGGGATAAAGGTGTGCACGTCGCCGCAGGAATGGAGATGCACCTTCATGCCCCGCTCCTTCGCCCAGTCGCAGGCCCGCTTGTGGACGGACTTTAGTATTTTTCTGTAGGTATCAAGTGAGAAAAAGGTGCGCCCCTTGTAGCCCATATCGTCGTACCACATTATCTCGTCGAATCTGTAGCCCCTTTCCTCCATCAGCTCAAACAGGGCCAGAGAGCAGTCCAGGCAATAGTTGAACACGTCCTGCAGCCATTCGCTGCCGAAAGCGATCTCCAGCAGCACCTTTTCCGTGCCTATCATCCAGGAATGGGTGACGTCGAAGCCGAACCAAAGATTGGCGGAAAGCCATTCGCCGGCGCTCCGCCATTTGGGATAGTTCTCTTCCAGAAACCGCCAGTCGATGCGCTCCGGCCCCATGACCATCCGCTTTTTGGCCTCCTCCCAGGAAGCCTCGTCCTTTATGGTGAAATCCAGAAATTCCGGCACGCCCCCTATGTGCTTCCAGTTTTTCATGGTGACGCCCCAGGGAGATGTGAATACGGTGTATTCTTCCGTTTCCTCTATCACCTTCGCTTCGTAGCGGGGAGTTATGTCCGCCCCCACGCTTATTATGCGGTCGATATCGAAGTATTCGTAAAAGGGCCTGTCCATGCCCTGCCGGGTCCAGCGTTCTATGGTGGAAGCCCAGGGATCGTCGATTATGGGCACCCTGTCCGCCTCCCGGTGCTCATACATCCGCTTTATCCGTTCGTAAGAGGTGAGTTCCGTCACTTGTCGTTCTCCCTTGCTTTTTTCTGCTCCATGAGCTGCGCCATCTCGTCCGCCCGCACCGGGACATAGCCCTCCGGGAGCGCCTCCAGGGCTTTGTATATCTCCCGGGGCCCCATGCTCCAGCTGAGGGCCATCACGCTTATGAACTGCCCCCGGGCATTGAGTATATCGCGGGTAAGGTCTTCCGTTTTGTTGGTGGCGATATCCCACCTGTTCTGGGTATGTATCACGGGAACGCCGCCGCAGAACTCCGCATACCGCTCCGCCGGAAGGGTCTCGTTGCGGCCGAAATCCGCCAGAACGGCTTTTACCCCGGAAAGCGCCGCATATCCCTCATAGGCTTCCTTCGGCAGAGGCGGGGCGAACCAGTGGTCCGTGTGCACCGAGACCACGGAAAGGTCCAGGCGTTCCATATAGGCCTCCGTTTCCCGCAGGAACGTTTTCCGCGCCTCCGGGCCGCCAATGGCTCCGAGCATGGTGTAGCCCGCCCCGGACATGGCTGCAAAAAAGCAGTCCAGAGGCGAAGCGTTGGCGTAAAACCATTCCAGGATGCCGGGCATCAAATCCAGGGTGTTGGGCCCCAGGCACCAGTTCATGGGATATTTTCCATGCTCCTCCTGCAGCCAGTTTTTCCGCTGCAGCCTCTGCCAGAACCAGGGGCAGTCGCCGCTTTCGTACTGGGTGACCGCCACGTATTTTTGTTTTTCGTCATACGCCAGCCTGCGGGGCCCCTTCTGGCGCAGGGCCCCGGGAGCCGGTATCCCGCTGTGGACCGAAAGGTTGGGGGCCCAGTCGGAGACCACCGTGTATTTGCCGGAAGCGCCGGCCAGTTTCAGCCCTCCGTATTCCGTGACGCCTTCGTCGGTATCCCCCGCCTGCCAGAAGCCCAGCACGGGGATATTTGCGGGGAAATGCTTCAAAAGGGCCTGCATGAACGCTTCGTCCCCGGGGCCGCCGCCCCGTATGCCGCTTTTCGGGCTGCGGATCCAGAAGGTGAATATCCCGTGCTGTATGAGATAGTCTCTCAGCCAGGCGCCGGCAGCCGTGGGCTCCAGGGAGCATACCGCCCGGCGGGAAAGCCGGGAGCCGTATTTTTCCATGACCCAGGCGTACACCTCCGTGTCCCGGGAAAAACGGCCCCGCAGATCCAGCTTCACGGGGAGGCTCAGCCTTTCCGCAAGCTCCGGGGTGCACACCGCCAGCCGGTCAACAGACGCGGCGGCGCAGGCGGCGTTTACGGTGGAAGAAAGGTTCCGGTCCCACACCACGGCGCCCTTCAGCTCCTTTGCAAAGCGGCGGCAGAGGGCCCCGGGCTCGATGCGGACCACCTTTTTTATATATCCCTTTTTTATATAGAGTTCCGCCCATTCCTTTTCGAACCCCTCCTTCTCCCGCACAAGGTATATACGGGGCCGGGTCTGGGCAGTTATGCCCTGGAGACTGCTGAAAAACAGCTGTTCGTCAAAGGGAAGGCCGCTTATATCCGCGCACCAAAGGACGTCCGCGGGGGGCGCGCCCTTTGGGCAGGCGGCAAAGCAGGGAAAACACAAAACCAGCAGAGCGGCATAAAGCAGGTATCTCACGGTATATGCTCCTTATTTTTTCCGGCGGCGCTGGGCCGCTATTTTTATTATAGCAGTTTTCCCCGGCGCATTTCACATTTCCGGCCGCCTTTCCCGCAGAGAGGCGAAAAACTGCTATAATAGAATTATGACCACTACGGAGCGAAAGGAACCATGACATGGAAAATATTGGCTGCCGCCCTTGCCGCGGCGGCGGTTTTTCTCGGGGGCTGCGGCCCTCAGATAAAGGACGGAGGGGATATGGGCTATAAGCAGATATCGCAGCAGGAGGCAGCAAGGATGATGGCCCGGAAGGACGGGCACGTTATCGTGGACGTGCGGCGGGAAGACGAATACAGGGAAGGGCATATACCCGGCGCCATACTCATCCCCAACGAGACCATCGCGGCGGAAGCGCCCCCGCAGCTGCCGGACAAAAAGCAGACGATCCTCGTCTACTGCCGCAGCGGCAACCGCTCGAAGCAGGCGGCAAAGAAGCTGGCGGCCATGGGCTACGCCAACGTTTTTGAATTCGGGGGCATAAACGATTGGAAAGGCGAAGTGACCCCGCCGGAAGCCCTGCAGCCCGTCCCGGTACTGCTTATAGAAGCCGGGGAGAAAAGGTTTTACGCAAGCCTTGAAAAGAACCCGGCGGCGGACGCCTTTATAAAACTGCTGACCTCCGACCCCCTGACCCTGGAGATGGAGGACGCCGGCGGTTTTGAAAAAACGGCGGACCTGAGCCTCCCGTCGGAGGGCGGCCCGGCGGAGGCGGAGGCGGGAGACCTGCTGCTGAGGGACGGCGCCCTTGTTCTGAACTACGGCGGAAAGCCGGAAGGAAAAACGGGGCAAAAAGCCGCGCGCCTGGCCCGTATAGACGGCGCGAAGGCAAAAGAGCTTGCCGAAGCCCTGGGAACGGGCAGCGTCGCGGTGCGCTTCTCGCTGGAATGGAGCGAATGACCCGAAAGCCGTAACGCGGTCATTAACAAAGCCCGCCCGGCGGAAAGCGCCGGGCGGGCGTGTTTTATCTCCGGGCTCACTGGTTCTGGTCCAGAGGGTGCTCAAAGGCGTGGGAGCCGCTGAAAAGGGTGTGCTTTTCTCCCAGCACGTTATATTCCGTTTCTATGCCCACGGGTATCTCCAGCACCACGTCCAGCACGTTTTCCGTATATTCCCACGAAACCTCTATCTCGCCGTAAACCGAGTGGTATTTGGCGGCTGCCCGGGTTATCCCCAGGCTGCGGGGAGGTATGCGGACCGTGAGCTTTCCCCTGTTGTAGTCCAGGCCGCCTATATGCTTGTAGAGCCAGGCGTCCACGCTGCCCAGCATAGGGTGCGAAAGCGAAGCGGCCCCTTTCCAGTCTTCCCAAAGGGTGGTGGCGTTGTTCTTCACCATATATCCGTAGGAAGGATAGTCGGTCTGCTTCAATATGGCCACCGCCAGGTCGTCCCTGCCTATTTTGCTCAGGGCGTCAAACAGATATCTGGTGCCGGTTATGCCGGTGTTCAGGTGCCGGGCGTGCCTTTCTATATCCTCCACCAGGGCCTTTTCCACAGTCTCTCTCATTTCCCGGGGGGGAAGGTCGAAGCATACTGCCATGGCAAGGCTGGTCATGCTGTCGTCGAAATACCGGCCGTCCCTGCGAAGATATTTGCTGTTGATGGCTTCGCGCACGTTTTCCGCCAGCCTTATATACTCCGTCTGGTCGTTGCCCGTCAGGCCGCAGAACTCCGTCATGAGCATAAGAAGCCTGTAAAAGAACACGTTGTTCATAAACAGACCGTCTGTATTGTTGCAGTGGGAGGCGTTTTCCTCCGTTCCTTCCGGAGGCACGTCCAGCCAGTCTCCCAGAGGGCGCACCCCTTCGCTGAACAGATATGAATTCAGGAAAGAAGAAGCGTAGCTTATATAGCGTTCCAGGTTGGGATAAAACTTTCTTATCACCTCTTCGTCTTCGTAATAGGAAAGCAGCCGGTTGGCTATCACCAGCATGGCGCCGCTCCACTGCACGTCGAACAGGCTCCCCTCGCTCACCGCCCAGTCGCAGTTGGGCACTATGGGGGAGGTGTTCCCGGAGGGATACTGGTCGTCGCACATGTCCGTAAGCCATTTTTTATACGCGTTCTGCATATCGAAGTTCAATATGCCGTATTCGCTGGCCAGCCAGCCGTCGCAGGTCCAGCCGTTCTTCTCCCTTTGGGGACAGTCGGTGGGAATGGAATGAAAGTTGTTTCTGAAGGTCCTTATGGCAAGACGGTGTATGCTGTTGAAAAGCTCCTCCGAGCATTCAAAATCCCCCGCCGGCTTCAGGTCCGTGGCCACGGAGACGCCGGTGATATCCGACGCTTCGGGCAGATAGCCCAGCCCTTTGATGATCACATACTGAAAACCGTTATAGGAGAACCTGGGCTCGCAGGTATCGATGCCTCCGGACAGTATCACGTCAAAAACCTGGAACGGCCCGTCCACGAAGCCGTCAAGAGACACGTCGGGGGATATGGACATGGGCCATTCCGCGCGGCAGCGTTCCGCAAAACTGACAGACACCCTGCGCCCCGCCTCGCCTTTCATCTGGAGCCGGGCCCAGCCGGTGATGTTCTCCGGGAACCTCACCACGCACTCTTCTTCGTTTCCGGATACGGAAACGGGGCTTATCCTGTCCAGCTTCTTTATGGGTGGAACGGTCTGAATGGTTATGCGGGGGACGGAAAAATCCTCCAGCTCGCAGGCGTTCTGCCAATCCTCCGCCGGCTCCATATATCCGAGGCCGTAATTATGGCAGCGCATATCGTGGAGCTCCCCGCTTCTCACGTTCTGAAATTTGATAAAGCTCTCGTGCATCCTGAAGCCGCTGTCGGAAACGAAGGTCTCCCGCCTGCCGTTGGCATACACCACGTCCGCCAGCAGGATAAACTTGGGCCTGCGGCGCCAGCGGGCGTTGTGAAAGCCCCACACGTCCGGCACGGAGCTGTTGTAAAAACCGTTTCCCAGCAGCACGGCGATACGGTTCCGGCTGCCGGCCTTGCCCAAAAGGTCGGTGATGTCGTAAGAAGCGTAAAGAGCCCGCCTGTCATACACAGTGAAGGCGGGGTCCAGCACCCTGTCTCCCAGCTTTCTGCCGTTGACAGCCAGCTCGTAATAGCCCAGGGCGCAGATATTCAGCTGGGCGAAAACCACGTTCCTTCCGCAGTTGATATCCTTCACAAACAAATAAGCGGCGTCGCCGCCGTCTTCCGGAAACGAACGGTTTTTGCCCTCTTTGTGATAAACGGCGCCTTTTTCCACGGCGTCGTCCTCCCGGAAGCAAAGCCATTTTGCGTCTCCGAAGGAAGCCCTGCCGTCAAAAAGCCCCGTGGTGAACACTATGCTGCTTCTTGCCGTGGCGTCATAGCTGTCGCTGATATAAAGCACCAGGTTGTATTTGTTTCTTTCCGTCAGCAGCGGGCAGGAGCACTGCATGGAAAAATCGCAGTGGGTGGAATAGTTCTCCCATACCACCTGCCCCGACAGATAATCGTGGATAAAGACCTTTACGGTTTTCAGATACACGTCCATCCGGTCGGAAACCACCTCCCAGCTGAGAACGAAAGAGCTGCCGTCAAGGCCCACAGGCTCGGAAAGGCCGTTTATGCGTATGTTGGTGATATTGAACATGGCTATAATTCCTTATCGTAAAAGCTGCCCTTTTCCAGAGAAAGCCATATACGCAGGCAGGTAGCCATAGCCCCCACGGCCACTCCGAAGGCGATGGCCCGCTGCACGGCCATATTGGGAGACGTAAGGAGCCAGTAGCCCAGTTTTTCCACCCGGAAGGCGCTCAGGACGCCCGTCTCGGGAAGAAAACCGGTGACCACGGACCCCAGGGGGATCACAGCCAGCATGATCACGGCTGTGGAAAGCAGCAAAAGGCCGGTCTCCATGCTTTTGATGCGGAAAGCCCTGTAGGAAGCAGACACTATATAAAACGCCACCAAAGAAAACATGGCAGCCTGCATGGATACGTAAATGCCCGAAAAAATGATGTCGAATATCTGCTCGCAGCCCTTTATGCCGGCATCCATAAGAAAGCCGCAGATAAGGATGCCGAAAAAGCCTGCAAAAAAGCCGATGCCGTTTATGCGCTCGGAGCGGTCGAAAACCACCTTTTTGCCCTGTATAAGAAACAGGGAGCCCAGCCCCAGGAGCACCGTGAAACACCCGGTCACCAGCTGGAAGTTGGCCACCCGGGGCATAGCGTGGGTAAAAACGTTGTCATGGGGTATCAGAAACTCCAGCGAGAGATAAAGGCCCGCCACAAAGGTCACCGCCGCCACAACGGGCTTCCGCGCCTTTTTGGGCACCCTGGTAAGGAGAAAAAGCCCCAGGATGCCCGCAAGAAGAGCGGAAAATATATACGCCCACAGGATAAGGCCGTTCCGGGGCGTAACTATAAAGGCATATACGTCGGCAAAGGTCATCACTCTTCAAGCTTGCCGGGGAGACTTTCGCTCATCTTTTTCATCATTTCCGTTTCTCTCATAGCGTCCGCCTTCATCTGGAACTGTGTAAACAGAGCGTAGTCCTCCTTTGCCTGCTTGAACACCGCTACCAGGGCTTCCGCATCCTCGGCGGTCTTCCCGCGCACGGAGCTTTTGATGATGCTGTCTTCGCCGGTGAGTCCGTCCACCACGTCCTGCCCCTTCACTACGTATCCGAATATGGTGTAAGAGTCCAGTACGGAAAAAGACGGCTCTCTGATAATGAATACGGAGGAGGTGCCGCTGTCCGGGCTCTTTCTGTGGGCCAGCCCCACGGCATAATTGCCGGAAAGCAGGTTGTTGGCAGTTTCGTAATGCAAAGGCTCCAGCTCTGCGGGAAGCTCGTCAAACTGCACCAGCCAGTCCGAGGCCGTGACCACGGGGATATCCTTGAACTGGTCCTTCTTTGCCAAAGCCAGCATACGCTTTGAGGCGTTGGGGATATCCTTCCGCAGCACCGCGATCTCTATATTGCCGCCGGTAGTCTCCAGCACGATCACGTTGTTGAAAACGAGGGTCGCATCCAGCAGCTTGGGGCCGTGTTCGTTGGAGTGCCCGGTATCCATGGGCTTTTCTTCGCCCTTCATGGAGTTGGATACGCTGTTGAACAGCGCCACCAGTCCTATAACAAGGATCACAACTATCAAAGAGATGTATTTTTTCATTATTTCACCTGATGCATTTTATAAAAATCATTTCCAAAAACGTCGATCAATACCGCCAGGGGCATATCCCGCACCGCAAGGCGCCTCACCGCTTCGCAGCCCAGGTCCTCATAGCACACCACCGAGCATTCCGTCACACAGCGGGCAAGAAGAGCGGCGGCTCCGCCGGTGGCGCCGAGATAAACGGCGCCGTATTTCATGCACGCCTCCCGCACTTCTTCGCTGCGGAGCCCCTTGCCTATCATGCCCCGGAGGCCCCGTTCCAGGAGAGCCGGCGTCCATACGTCCATACGCCCCGCAGTGGTGGGGCCTGCCGACCCGATCACCCTGCCGGGCATGGCGGGGGTGGGGCCCGCATAGTAGATCACCTGCCCCTCAAGCTCCACGGGAAGAGGCCTGCCGGCTTTTATAAGCTCCGCAAATCTGGCGTGGGCGGCGTCCCGGGCCGTATATACCGTGCCGGAAAGCAGCACCCGGTCTCCCGCCTCAAGAGAGCGGCAGGCTTCCGGAGAAAGGGGAGAGGTTATCCGGACAGTCTTCATCACAGCACCGCCTCCGCATGCCTTGCGGCATGGCACTGAAAGGTGACGGCTACCGGCAGGGACGCTATGTGGCAGGGGATGCTTTTCACGAACACCCCCAGGCAGGTGGTCCTGCCGCCGTAGCCGGCGGGCCCTATGTTCAGGCTGTTCACCTCGCGCAGGATATCCTGTTCCAGCGCCGCATCCTCCGGGACGGGATTTTCGGAACCCAGCCGCCGCAGAAGGGCTTTTTTGGAACAAAGAGCGGCAGCCTCGATGGTGCCTCCCAGGCCTATGCCCAGTATTATGGGAGGACAGGGGTTCGCCCCCGCCGACCGGACGCATTCCTTCACGTGGTCTATAACGCCCTGCCGCCCCGCGGCGGGGGGGAACACCTTTACCGAGCTCATATTTTCGCTGCCACCGCCCTTGGGCGCCACGGTGATCTTTATATGCTCTCCTTCCGTAAGAGACATATGCACCACGGGGGGAGTGTTGTCGCCGGTGTTCTCTCTGCAGAGGGGATGCTTTGCCACCGACTTCCGCAGATATCCGTCTCCGTAGCCCCTTCGGACGCCCTCGCAGACGGCGTCCCGGATATCGAAATCCAAAACGGCCTCCCGGCCTATCTCCAGAAAAACGATGGCAAGCCCGGTATCCTGACAAACGGGGACGCCTTCTTCGGCGGCGATGCGGGCGTTTTCCGCCAGCTCCTCCAGCACGCAGCGGGCAAGAGACCCTTCGGCCTCCCTCTCCCGGGCTGCGAGGAGGGCGTCATATACGTCCTCCGGCAGACAGGTGCAGGCCTTTATGCAAAGTGCCGCTACGGTCTCCGTAAAGGCTTCCTTGTCTATATGCCTCATTCCTTGTTCCGGTTCTTTCTCCATTCAAAAAACTGATAGCAGAGGAGAGCCGGAGGAAGCTCCATGGAATTGCCCAGCTTGTCGAAGACCCTGGAAAGACAGCGTTCGTGAAGCTGGTTTTTGTTGTTTTCATAGTCGAAATGGTCCAGCCCCTCGTTGATGAAGCCGAAAGCGGTAAGCATAAACTCTGCCTTTGTGGTGTTGAAGCCTCTGTTTTCGCACTTTGCAAAGCCGCGGGTGCATTTTTCTCCCACGTTTTCCCAATAGGCGTCGATCTTCCGCTGGGCGGCCCTGGCCTCGGAGGAACTGGTCACGGCCCTTTTGGCGATCTCGGCGATCTCCTTTATCCTTTTATACTCTTCCAGGGAAGAACCTTCCACTATCTCCAGGGTGGTCTCCTCGCCGATAGCGTCGGACAGGCAGCGCTCGATAAGGGGCTGCACCGCCGCCGCTCTCAGATAACCGGCCTTGGGCAGATCCTGGGAGGCAAAGCCCACAATAAAATTACCCGGTTCTTCGTCTATGGGGACTGCCGCTTCCAGGGCAACGAACACAGACGGAGACATGACGTTATCCTTGACCGTTTCTATTACGTCGGCCCAGATAGCTTTTGCTTTTTCGTTACTCATTGTATTCTCCAGAAACGTCGGCAAAGGGTGTCACAAGACATCTGCCGCCTTTATTGAATATTTTATACGGATACCCCGCGGGAACGAGACAGGACATACTGTCCGGCAGGGTGATATTCCAGTTTTCGTCGGGGCCCTTCAGTGAAAGATCTCCGGATACGGCGGTAAGCACATGGTCGTGATCTATGGAAACGATATCCGTTTCCGTTCCCAGAAGCTCCGTCACCCAGAAGGCGGGAAACTGCGTGAGATACCGCACGCCCTCTGCCTTCACGTCGTAATGCACGTCAAGCACGGGCTTGTCCTTCCGGCCGGAAGAAGCGGCCTTTGCCCCCTCCTCCGCGTGCAGCGCCCTGCCCCTGTTGTAATCGAACAGACGGTAGGTTATCTGGCACTGCTCGCTGACCTCAAAGCACACTATGCCCGGACCCACTGCGTGGATGGTGCCGGTAGGCACGTTGAAATAGTCGCCGGGTTTCAGAGAGCCGTATTTTTTCAGCCGGCTCATCACCTCTTCTTCGCCGCTGCCCGAAGCGGCAAGAGCGCAGTAGTCTGCGGGCGAGATGCCCCCGGCCACGTCCAGAAACAGATATGCGTCCGGTTGGGCGTCAAGGATATACCACATCTCGTCTTTTGTCCTGCCCTCCTCCGTGGGATGCACCTGAACGGAAAGCTTTTCGGCGGAATCGATGATCTTCACCACTATGGGGAGGTCGATGACGCTGTCCAGACTCTTTCCCGCCAGAGGGCCGTTTTTTATTACGCTTACGGTTTTGAGAGAAGGATCTCCGGGATCGGAAGGCCAGGTGGACATATCCCAGCATTCGCCGATATCGCTGGTCATACCGCTGCGCCCCTTATAAAGGGCCGAAACTCTGCCTGCCCCCCATACCCGGGGCACCGCCACGGGCTCCGTGAGCAGAGGATAATCACATTTCATAAAAAACTCCGGATCTTAATAACATACAATTTTATTATAACTGAATAATTATTATATTTCAACAAAAAAAACGGCCGCCCCTCCGCCGGAGCCGAAACAAAAAAAAGCCCCCCGAAGGGGGCTTTGATTCCTGAGAATTAGAAGTTGACAGAAAGCTGACCTGCTACAAGGTGAGTCTTTTCCAGATCCTCATACTTGAGGTACTGATACATCATCTTGATCTTGGCGTTCTGTCCGACCTTGCGGTTCCAGCCAACGGTGATGGCGTCATCCTTGTAAACGTCCTTGGCCTGCTCGTATTCCACGAACACGTTGTCCAGAGCGCTCACGTCGTAGCTGATACCTGCCTTCATATACTTCATATCGTCGAAGAATATGGGCATATTGTCGTCTTCAGGCTTGTAGTTCTTGTAAGTCCCGTAAACCTTGAAGGCGTCGGTGAAGTTGTAAGCAGCGTCAACGTAGAAGCCCTTGTAGTTGTCGCCGGCGTAGGTATCGAAGATCTTGTCCTGGATGGCAACGCCGTAGTAACCGGACTCAATGTTCTTGTAGCCGGCAGAAATGTCCAGCTTGTCGTTGGCAAAGCCCAGTTTGGCATCCCACATAGAAGCCTTGCTATAGCCCTTGTTGGGCTTGTACTGCATCCAGCCGCCGTCCACGTAGAACTGGCCGAAGGGAACGTAAAGGGTTGCGCCGTAGAATTCGGGCTTGTCAACCATCTTCTTGATCCGCTCGGGAGCAGCCATCTTGGTGTAAACAGCAGTGATGCGGGCATCGCCGAAGTTGAAGCCAACCTGGCCGCCGAGGTTAACGGAAACCTTTACAGGCTCGCCTTCAACACCGGTGAAGTAAGGCAGCTGCCAATCGTACCAGTCGTAAACAGGGCGGTTGCCCCAGAACTTTACGTCAACAGCGCCGAAGCTCTTGGCATACTCGTAACCTTCAACGGAGAAGTTTCCGTCATCCAGTCTGTCGATGTCGAAGTAGGAGCTTTCCTTATATCTCTTGAAGAGATAGTTGTTGATCTGGAAAGGCATGCGGCCGATCCGGATGTCGCCCCACTTCTCATCGGAAGAAACGGCATACATGTAGTAAGGAGTGATGTCGCTCAGGCTGCTGAAAGTCCTCTCGATGGTGTTGTTGTCAACGTTGAAGTTGTTCTTGTTGGCCCAGTCGCCCATCACCAGGGTGGTGTAAAGATTGATCTTATCGTTTACTCTGCCCTTGATGTCCAGCTGAACGTCCTTGAAGAAGGACTGCTTTCTCTTGGCAAGATGCCAGATATCGTTGTAACCGTCGATATCCATTGCGGGCTCGTCGCCGGAGATGACGTCTTTGACCATGAAGTTGGCGGCGCCGGTGATCTTTACGCGGGCCTGCTCATCTTCCAGAGCGGCAACGCGGCTCTTCAGAGCGGCAACGTCGGCCTTCAGTACGTTTACGTCAACACCCAGAGCGGCCAGTTCGGAAGCGAACTCGTCGGCCAGAGCCTGGATCTTGTTCAGAGCGTCGGCAGTGGCAAGACCGGAAAGATCGGCCTCGGTGCCGGGCTTGTAGTCGTCCTTGAGCATATACTTGTCAAGGTCGGACTTTCTTGCGAAACCGCTTACGTCGGTCCCGTCCTCACCCAGGAAGGGGAGCAGACGGCAGAGAACCACCGCGAATTCGTAGCGGGTCATAGTTCTCTTTCCCTTGAACTCGCCGTCGGGATAACCGATCACGAGCCCCAGAGACTCGAGTTCGCTTACGGCATCATATGCCCAATGATCACGGGGAACATCGGAGAAGGTGCTCTGTGCGAACATAGGAGCAGCCAGCGCGAATACGATGGCTATTACCATAATTAACTTTTTCATTTTTATCCTCTTGAGATTTTGCACTTTGTTTCCAAGAGAACGCAGTATCCTTGTTCCCTGCAGTTCCCGTCCGGAAACAGTTGTGTTTTGTTTTGGATTTTCGGCTTGACCCTGGGCACTCACAGCATACTCAAGAATAATATCACCCCCTTCTCGGCTGCGCCTTTGTTGAGGTCAATCCATTATGATTATAAAACAAAACGGCCGGTATGTCAACTTTTTTTGAAAAAAAAGCGTTTTTTTTCTTTTCCACAGGCTCCTGCGAGGGATTTCACAAGGTTTTCCACAATATCAACAGCCTGCCGCAGCTTTTCCACAACTGTGAATAACCCTGTGGATAACTCCCGCATTTTTCCACCGGCCTTAATGAAAACCCGCCGTTTTGCCTTCGGGGACCTGTTAAAACCGCGGCCCGGGGCGCCCGGTTTTTTTCCGCTTCTTGACAACAAAAAAACTTTTACTGTAAAATAAAACTGTTCATGTTGAATTGTTCGGGTACGGAAAAGTGAGCATTCTGTTAAAGGAAAGAAAAGCAAAAATACTTCAGCTGCTGGTCCAGGACTACATAGAGAACTGCGAGCCGGTAGGCAGCAAACGGATCGCGGAAAACTACGGCATAGAGGTCCGTTCCGCCACCATAAGGAACGAGATGGCCGAGCTTTCGGAAATGGGTCTCCTCACCCAGCCCCACAGGTCCGCCGGACGGATACCCTCCGAGCTGGGCTACAGGGTGTTCGTGGATTCCCTTATGGAACGCTGCAGCATGCCCTCCGAAGCCTCCCGCATCATAACCCGGGCCCTCAGGCAGAAAAACGAGATCGAGATGCTGGTCTCCGCCGCCTGCCGGGTGCTTTCGGAGCTGTGCGGCTACGCCGCCGCCGCCTGCTATCCCAGCATGAAAAACAGCTATATCAACTACATCTCCCTCGCGAGATACGGAGCAAAAAGGCTGCTCCTGGTGGCGGGCACCTCCGATTCCCTCATAATCCACAGGCTTTTGAACACGGAAAAGCCCCTTTTTTCCATGGATTCCGCCATAAACTTTCTCACTTCGGTCTACAGGGGCAGGCTCGTTTCGGACATAGTTCAGATGTCCCCCGCCGAGGGCATGTTCGCTCCGGTCTCCGCCGAATTTCTGGAAGCGGTGAAAAGCGAGGGCAGAGACAAGAGAGACAGAAAATTTTATTACGAAGGCATAGGCAGGCTCCTCAGGCTCCCGGAATTCCGCAGCGTGGAGAACCTGGAAGCCCTGATAAACGTGCTGGAAAACGACTCCCTCATGGAAAAGATCACCGGCTTTGCCGAAAGCGCAGAGCCCGCGGTGCGCATAGGCTCCGAAACGGGGATCCCCGCCCTTTCCGGATATTCCGTGGTCTCGGCGGGATACCGCCTTTCCGACAAGCCGGCGGGAGGCATAGCCGTCATCGGCCCCACCAGGATGGATTATTCCCGGTCCATAGCCGCCGCCGACCTTGTGAGGGAACAGCTGGAAATAATGCTCAACAGCATTCTGAAATAAAAAGGAAAAAACAATGTATATGACAGGTTTTGCCGACGAGGCAGCAAACAGCATAGAGGGCCAGATAAAGGCCACAAAGGAGCTCGGCTGGAAATACATAGAAGCCAGATCCGTAAACGGGGCAAACATCCACGATATATCCGACGAAGACTTTGACGCGGTCTGCGGGAAGCTGGAGGAAGCGGGGATAAAGATCAACTGCTTCGGTTCGGCCATCGCCAACTGGGGCAAGGACATACGCAAGCCCTTTGACGCGGATCTTGAGCAGATAAACAGGGCGATACCCCGCATGAAGAGGCTGGGAACGTCTCTTATAAGGATCATGAGCTACGCCGTGATCCCCGACAGCGAGGAACAATACAGCAAAGAACGCTTCCGCAGGCTGAGGGAGATGCAGCGTATGTTTTCCTCGGAAGGCATCACCATGGTGCACGAGAACTGCATGAACTACGGCGGCATCAGCTATAAACATACTCTGGAGCTGGTGGAAAACGTTCCCGGGCTGAAGCTGGTCTTCGACACCGGCAACCCCGTTCAGACAAAGGATTTCTTCCGCCCCGGAAAGATGCAGTCCTCTTACGAATTCTATTCCAACGTAAAAGAGCATATCGCATATATCCACATAAAAGACGGCGTGATGAAAGACGGCAAAACTGTCTGGACCTTTCCCGGAGAGGGCGAAGGCGACGTGAAAAAGATCCTTGCCGACCTTCTTGCTTCCGGCTATGACGGAGGCATCTCCATAGAGCCCCATATAGACGTGGTCTATCACCGGCAGGGGGACAAAAAGCCCGAAGACGCCCTGAGGTATGAAAACTACGTGAAATACGGCAGGATGACCGAAGAGATCATAAAGTCCCTGAAATAAAGCCGCCCCGTAAAAGAACAAAAGCCTGTATGCCCCGGAAAGGCATACAGGCTTTTAAAGTCCTATGGTTATTTTTCGGTCTTTTCGCAGGTGGGTCCGGTCTTGTCAGCCGCGATCTTTTCGGGCAGCTTTTCGTCTCCCGCCTTCATGGTGCGCCAGAACTCTCTGAAATACTGGGTGTCCGTAGTCACGGTGCGCTCGGTGTAGGGATCCTTCTCCGTCATGTTTATCCACAGTTCGTCGTTCTTTTTTAAAGTGAAAAAGCCGTAGATGCCGGTGACGTATTTGCCGTCTTCGTATTCCTTCTTGGCATTCATGAACTTCCCGTTGTTGTACACGTTCCCGTAAAGCTTGGCCGTGCGGTAATAGTAGCCGTCGGCGCCCAGGCTGTAGTAGCCTATGCCGAAATACCCGTCCTGTTCAACGAACAGATATTCCTTGTATTCGTAATCAAGACTGGTATAAATATATTCGCCTTCGTATTTGCTGTGATCGTCCCAGTAGTCACTCGAAGACGAACCGCAGCCGGAAAACAGCGCCGCAGCCATTATGAGCAGAACGGCAAAAAATAAACCTTTTTTCATTTTTTCCTCCAAAACGGTTCTTCATTATCCATTATAGCATATAATACGGTATTTTTCTATTGGAGCAGCCCCAGACAAAGCTCCAGCAGCGCCTCTTCGTCAAGGTCCTCGGCTACGGTGCAGTTTTTCACCGGCGCTCCGAAATCGGCCACGGTATATCCCCTGGTCCAGCGCCCCTCCAGCTCCGTATGCAGGGCGCATTCCCTTACCCGGAACAGCTCGGGGTTGGTAAGATAGAACACCGGAGCGATGTCATACAGCACGGGATGCTTTCCCCACCACAGATCGGCGCTCTCCCTTATGATCCTGTGGACGGGATTGTCCATATCGTCAAACGCTTTCACCATACGGTCCTCTTCAAGGACAAGCTTTTTCGTGGGAGTATAGGGAGCGGCAAATACCGGGATGCCGCTGTTGAACACCACCTCGGAGGCCTCGGGGTCGCACATGATGTTGTGTTCGGGATGCATCTTCTGTATCTCTCCGCCCATAACGTTAAAGCCGGCGACCTTTCGGGAAAGGGGAGCGTAACCTGTCGCCAGCTCCGCCGCATTTGTCATAGCGCCCTCGCATATAACGCTGACAGGCTCGTCGGAGGAATCGAGGACGCGGGTCATCAGACTGTATGCATCGGGATATTTTCCTATGGGCATATCCGCTGCAAATCTGTCATAACCCGTATCCGGCGCTATGTGGGGAGCGTATTGGTTCCTGAGTATGCGGGCAAGGCTTATGCTTTTGCCCACCCCTACGGGCACGTGTCCGGCCCCCGCCATGTCCAGCACCTTGCGCACGTAGCGGGCCTTGCTCATGACGTCGGCGTGGACCACGGTCACCGCCTTCAGCTCTATGGCGGGATGGAACACGCAGCACAGCAGCGCAAACAGATCGTCGATATCGTCGCAGATATCGGTATCGAATATCACAGGTATCTTTTTCACAGGTCTTCCTCCTTGCTTACTGACGCTGCTTCAGGCGGTCCTCCGCCAGCTTTCTTATGCTCCTGTCGTAGGTCTTCTCCGCTTCCTTGCTGAAAAAGCATGCCGGGACCTCGCCGGAGGGGCGGTGGTACGCCACGCATTCACAGCATTTTCCGTGGTTGGCGCAGGGGTAGGTGCAAGGGCATTCTCTTTTGTTTGAACAGGACATTTGTGTTCTCCTTATGCTTCCGTATTTTTTATGTTCCGCCAGCTTCTGTAAACCTGAAAAACGTTTTCGGGGGCGCTGTCGCCGAATTCGCACTGGCCGATGACGCCGCCCTTCTTATACAGGCGGCGGTAAACCTCTTTGACGGCCTTGTCTATATCCTCCGGGGTGCCGGTGCGCAGCAGGTGCTGCCGGTCTATCTCGCCGCAGAAGGTTATTTTGCCGGCGAAGGGCTCCAGGTTTTCCAGGCCCATGCAGAATATCTGGCTGTTGAGCATATCCAGCCCCAGCTCCACAAGGTCGGGATAGATCTCCAGGATACAGCCGTCGGAGTGCATGAATATCTTTTTCCCGGCGGCGTGGGCTATGTCGATAAAGTTCTTGTATATGGGCTTGAAATACGCCCTCCACAATTCCGGAGAGATCAGCAGGCTTTTCTGGGAGCCCCAGTCGTCCATGAACAGCAGGCAGTCCACGTCGGTTTTGGCCCACAGCTCCATGCACCTGTAGTAAAACGACGCCATTTCGTCCAGAAAGCTTTTCATGTTTTTGTCTTCGTCCATAAGGTCCATATACAGCTGGACCGTGCCTCTTATGAACTGCAGCTGCTCAAAGGGGCGGGGGCAGCAGCCCGCTTTGACGAACTTGTCGGTTTTGGCGCAGTCCCTGTTGATGGCGTCCGGGTCTATGGTGAGCCATTCCGTGGGGAAGTGCACTTTGGCCCTGTCGGCCTCCCAATCCCTGACCAGGGGGTCCTTGACCTCGCCTATGACTCCCGCCTGGATATTCTCGAAGATGCAGCCCCAGGAATCCCGGAAGGAGCCTATGGCGTAGGGGTCCCCCCGGGCGTAGTCCGGCTCGGAGCAGTAGGGCGCCACGCCGGTGGTGTCAAAGTTGTCGTATTCCGCAAAAAGGGCTTCCACCTTGCCGGGATATTTTATCTGGGCGATGGGCAGATACCACAGCTCCAGGGGTATCCTGGCGGGGTCTTCAAAATTAAGGGTCTGATAGACCAGTTCTCTCGATGTGGCCGGCATAATGATCTCCTATTTCAAAAAATACGACGAGTCGGCCGTTTCCTTTCCGTTGAAGCTGGCCCTGATAAGCAGGTGGTGGACGCCCCCCGGCAGGGCGGAGGTGTCCATGAGCATCTTCGCCGTGTCGTTGCCCGCTCCCTTGGAAACGCCGTCCAGATATATGATGTAATAATCCGCTCCCGCCATATGGGAGGGTATCTCGGGGCCGAATATATCCGCTTTGGGCCGGGCCCCCTGCTTTTTCACTTTTTCCGCCAGGGCCGACGCCGCCGCCTCCGCTTCCTTCAGGGCCAGCTCCGGGCTGTATTCCCCGAACATGAGGCGCACGTATTCCAGCCGGCGGCCTTTTTTGACAAAGCAGTCCGGCGAAAGCCCCGTTACGGCAGGCACGTCTTTAAAGGCTTCCTCTCCCTCAAACTTCACCATGGCCCGGAAGGAGTTCTCCGGATGCTCCGGATAATACCACAGGCCCAGGGTCTCCTTGAAGAGAGGCGGGCGGCCCTCCAGCTCGAAATCGTCCTTTCTGGAGCCTATCACCATTACCTGCTCCACGGCGTCGTCGTGGCGGGCGTAGTGGAAAAGGGGCTGTATCATGAAGCCGCCTCTGGATTCGTCTTTGGTGCTTTCCCTGGTCCCCGCGGGGCGTTTGGGGGAGGTGTCTATGGTCACGACCCCTCCGTGGACCGTGTTCAGCTGCCCCGGCCGGTCGTAGGCGGTGCCGTCAAAACGGCCCACGCCCTTTACGGGCTGCTCCACCTTTGTGAGCAGATAGGAGCCGCCGTCCTTCAGATACGCCGTGACGTCTCCCCCGGGCCTGTTCTCAAAATCGATATATTTTATTTGGGTCTCGGGCATTTGGACCGTGATGACCAGTATATCCCCCTCCGCCGGGACGTAGGAGGTTTTCAGGGGCTCCAGGGCCCCGCCTTTTTCCAGAAACACCCTGCTGCCCTGAAAGGGAGCCAGGTTGCCGAAGATAAAGGAACCTGCCGCCACGTCGGTATGTATGCCGGAATCCCCCGTGGGGATGCCGCCGTAAAGCTCCGGCTCCGTGAAGAGCTCCGCCGGCACCAGGCTGAAGATGCTCATATCGTCGGGCCCGTCCTCGCGGCGGGAGCCGGAGGGGGACACCTTGATGCGTATGCCGTGGCTGGCCGCCGCCGCCACCAGGCCACCCTCGGTGTAATCCGCCGCCAGAAAGGCCCTGCGGGTGCGGGAGGCGGCGCGGGTCACCCTGCCGCCGGCGTAATAGGTCCTGCCCCGGTCCAGGCTCACCTGCACCAGGCCCCGGGCCCTGTTTTCCACCCGGATGCGGTAGATCTCTTCTCCGTAAAGCGCCGCAGACAGCATAAGCGCCGCAAAAATAAGCAAAACAGTTTTTTTCATAATGCCCCCGTAAGAAACAGAAATTCCCTCCGCTTCGAATAAAGCCCGCCGCCGAGCCTCACAGGCTTGTCGGACAAAACCCCGGGATCGACCCGGGTCTTTATGCCGCTGAGAAACGCCCTGTCGCCGGCGCAGAAAGCGACCCTCATGAAGGGCAGCACCTTGTCCATGACAGAGGGGGAAGTCGAGCTGATCTCCAGCAGCTTTATGCAGGCCCTGCGGCCGTTTTCGTAATCTTCCGAGGTGAGCGCCGGAGCAACGAGACAGGGCTCTATAAAGCCCTTGAAGAGAGCCCTCACGAGTTCTTTTTGGATGGCGCGGGAATCATGGCGCATCAAAAGGCATTTTTCCGCGGTGGAACAGGCCTTGCGGGCAAGCTCGGGGGAAGCGCCGGTCATACATTTCAGATAAAACGCGACCCGGTCGTCGGAAAGAGTGTTGTTCATAAAGGGCTTAAGAAGCTGCCAGGCCTCCATAAAGCGCTCCTCCTTTGCCAACGCTTCGGCGCTGCCGAAGGCCTCGGCGGGGGTCGTCCCGTTTTCCGGCGGGAGCTCATATGCCATCTGGGGGATATCCTGCACTGGCTGGGGGATGGCTGCCTCCGGAGGAGTATCCTTGGCCGTTTCCTTGGCCGTTTCCTTATCTGTTTCCTTGCCGGCTTCCTTGTCCGTTTCCTTGTTTCCGGCCGTTTTTTCTTTTTGCTTATTCTCCAGCATGCTGCGGAGATCCACGTGTTTAAGGGAATAAATATCTATGGGTCCGCCGTTTTCCGGGTCTCCCCCGGTCTCTCTGCGGACAGCAGCTCTCTCTTCCGTATCTCCCGGAAGGGCGGGGACCTTGTCCAGGGCTCCTATGGCATATTTAGCCAGCTTGTCGGCATACTCGTTCCAGACCTCGCCGGTATGGCTCTCGGTCTTGAACCAGGTCACCCGGACCCCGGAGGAAGCAACGTAGTTTTTATAGTATTTGGTAAGCACCGTATTGGATTTGAAGGTGCCCTCCGCCCAGGCCTGCAGCCCGGTGTAATCATGATGGATATTGACGGCGCCGATATCGTTCTCGCCGCAGAAATCCAGAAGCTTCAGCACGGCAAAGATCTCTCCCGCCACGTTCCTGTGGGAAAGGAATTCCGGCGGCACGTCCGTCCCGTATTCCTCGCACAGATACTCGCCGTCCTCCAGGACCACAAAGGCCCAGCCGGCAGTATTGTTCCGGAAAGAACCGTCAACCCAGGCGTCTGTCATTATCGCTTGCCTCCCGTATCATATCGAAAACCATCATTTTTATTATATCCTGCGGCTCTTCGCTGAGACCCTCGGCCCCCTTCAGCGCGGCGTCGGTATCCGCCGCGATACGTATCCAGGCGGCAAGGGCGGGAAAGCCCGTCCTGCGGGCCATATCCGTAAACCGTTTCTGAAGCCACGGCTGCTTTTTGAGAAGCGAGGGGGCGGCAAAAAGGCCGGCGTATTCCCCCATATCCTCTTCCGTGACCGCTTTTCCCCCTGTCCGGGGGCCCTTCTCCAGAATGATGCGGGCCTGCCACAGCTGGCGGAGCTGGCCGGCCAGAAGGGACATGAGGCGCAGCGCGGCGGCGGCGGGGTCGGACCCCTCGGTAAAAAGCTCCTCCGCAAGCCTGAGAGCAAGGGCGCCCTGCCTGCCCAGCAGCGCGTCCATGAATTCAAACACCCTTTCTTCCGGGGTCAGGGAAGAGCACTCCCTTACGTCCTTTGCCGTGACCTTTTTTGTGTCCCGGCAGTAGGCGCACAGCTTATCCGTTTCGAAGGCAAGAAGAGTGTAATCCGTCCCCACCCGGCTTATGAGCAGATCCACGGCGGCGGGCTCCGCGACCGTATCCCTTTCGGCAAAAAGACGCTTTACAAAAGGGACCACCTGGGTCTCGATGTCCCTTTTTTTGGTGACAGGCTCAAAATCCATCACCTTTCCCGTTTTCCGGACCGCGGCGGAGAGCTCGGAAACCACGGAGGAGGAAGCGGCGGGGCGCCCGTCCTTCATTTCCGGAGCGGGGACCACAAGTATCACACAGCCGCTTTCCGGCACCATATACAGGTTTTTGGCCAGTTCCCGCTGCTGATCGGGAGGCATTTTGTTGGCATACTTCACCAGCACCACCCTCCTGGGAGAGCCCGCCGGCAGTATCCCCGCTCCCGTAAGTATGGTGCTTGCCTCAGCGCTTTGCCCGGAATATTCGTCCACGTCAAAAACGGCGAATTCCGGCGAAGTCGTTTTTTCCAAAAGCGCTTCAAGGGCTTTCTCCTTGCTGTAGTCGTCTCTGCCCTGCAGCAAATATATCCTGAAGTCTTCTTTTTCTGCCATGATCTCCTCCGTCCGCATCAATTTTATTATATCATAAAAGGGGCTCCGGTATCACATGCGTATTGAAATAAACGCAAAGATGTGCTATAATGCCATTATAACCAAAAGGAAACGCGTATGACAGGCAGACAAAGGATACTAAACACTCTGAGAGGACTTCCGACAGACAGGCCTCCCGTCAATTTTTATGAGATCGGAGGCTTCAACGTGGATCCCGGGGACCCATCTCCCTACAACGTTTACAACTCGCCGGACTGGCAGCCTCTTCTCCGGCTTGCGGAAGAAAAAACCGACATTATGCGCTTCGGGATCGTCCGAAGGACCCCAAGATACCCGGAGATCCACCGCGAGCTGATAACGTCCGTCAGCGAAGACACGGGAAAAAGCGTGATAACCAGGACCGTCTTCAACATAAAGGGCCATCCGCTCACCCGGACGGACCGCCGGGACGTTTCCGCGGACACCGTGTGGCACACGGAGCATCTGCTGAAATCGGAAGAGGATCTGGAGGCCTTTCTTTCCCTGCCCGACGAACTGTTCATGTATGATTACGACGCTTCGCCCATGACGAAACAGGAAGAGGAGCTGGGAGACAGAGGCGTAGTTATGGCAGACGGAGCCGACGCCCTGGCAGAAGCGGCAGTGCTGTTTTCCATGGAGGATTACACCGTGCTGGCCCTGACCCGTCCCGAAACCTTCAGAAGGCTTCTGGACAAGCTTCAGCCCTTTCAGCTTGAAAGATATTCCGCTATTGCCGCCCAGAGGCCGGATACCGTGTGGCGGCTCTGCGGCCCGGAATACGCCGCCCCTCCCTACCTTCCGCCGAAACTCTTCCGGGAGTTCGTAGTGCCCTATGACAAGCCTCTCACAGACGTCATACACCGCTCGGGGGGGCTCTGCAGGCTCCACTGCCACGGCAGGATAAAAGAAGTCATTCCGTATATCCTGGAGCTGGAGCCCGACGGCATCGACCCGGTGGAACCTCCCGGACAGGGAGACGTGACCCTGAAGGAAGCGGGAGAGCTGCTGGGGGACGGAGTGGCTCTTTTCGGAAATATAGAAGCCAGCGATATAGAGACCCTGCAGCCGCCGGAATTCGAAAAAAAGGTGCTCACGGCCGTCCGGGAAGGAACGGACAGAAAAGGAGGCTTCTGCCTGCAGCCCTCCGCCTCTCCCTACGGCAGGAACATCCCGCCGCGGGTCCTTGAAAACTATCATATAATGCTGCGGGGTGTGGGAGCGGAATAGGCCTGTTCGGGGCCGTGAAAAAAACCGGTCCGCCTTTACGGGCGGACCGGTCTGCTTTTACGCGGGCGTCCGGCGCCCGCTTTGTTTTTATATCTTTTCTATGGCCTCGATACCTATGGAATCCAAAGCGTTTTTCATCACCTGCCTGAAAGCGGCCACAAGGGCCAGGCGGAACCGACGGAGCTCCGGATCGGCGATGTTGATAAAGGCCACCCGCTTTTCTTCGGAGGGATCGGGGTTCTCGTAAAAAGCGGTAAAAACGCTTGCCAGCTCCAGGGCGTATCTGGTCACGGGAGCGGGAGAGAGTTCTTCCGCAGCCTTTTCCAGAATCTGCGGAAACTCCGCAAGCTTGTCGATAAGGGCCTTTTCCGTTTCCGTAACCTTCACGGGAGCGGCCCCGTCAAAGCAGACCTCGCCGGCCTTCGACAGCACCGAGCAGGCCCTTGCGTGGGCGTATTCGCAGTAGATCCCCGAATCGCCGGTGGTTTTCAGCGCATCCTCAAAATCGAACACCAGTATCTTGTTGTTGGTGGTCCGGCTCATAAAATAACGCACGGCGGCGCAGGCAAGGACGTCAAGGCTCTTTTCATCGGTTACCTTCTCGCCGATCTTCCGCTTCATGATATCTATCAGGTCGTCGCCCTTTACCCCCAGCCCTTTTCTGCCGCTCATGGCCACCTGGGAGGAGCCCTCCGTATCCATTCCGAGCTCCTTTGCCGCCTTGGCCGACAGGACCACTACCTCGTAGCCCAGGTGCACCGAGTTTTCGGACTCCTTTTCATACCCCAGCTTTCCCAGGCATTCATATACTATCTGCTGCGTGTAGCTCTGGCGGCAGTCGATAACGTTTATCACTCTGTCCGCCCTGCCCCAGCGGCCGGACTCTTCCCCGTCCGGGGCGGTAGTGGTCAGGATGCTGCCGTCGGGCTGGCGCGACCATTCCTTATAAAGGAAATCTCTTCCCAGCACGCCGAATTTCCACATCTGATACGCTATGTCCTTGCCGGTATACGTAACGATGCCGTTGGAGCGCACCAGGATCTTGTCTTCGCTTTTCAGCCCCTCGTCGGTCTCCACCACGCCGGCGCCGTATCTCACCACCCAGCAGCCCTTGTTGGGGCCTTCGGTCTCATACACCACGGCGCCGCTTTCCCTGAGCCTTTCAAAGGCGGCAGCCCAGAAGCCCCGCAGGAATATATCCGATTCCCAGTTCAGCAGGTCGTAATACACGTTGAGCCTGCCCACCGTGGCAAGATGGGCCTTCACTATTTTCACAGCAACTTCTCTGGCAAAGGCGGCCACGGGGTTGTCCTGAGCCTCTATGAGGTGCAGTATCTCCGTCCGTTTTGCCTTCAGCTTTTCGTCCTTTTCGTAGGCTTCGGAAATGCGGGAATAAATATCCCAGCACCAGTAGTCGAAGGACACGGAGGCGTCCGCCTTTTTCCATACGGAAGCGATATCCTTTCCGTCGTAATACGGAGGGTCCAGATACAGCATGGCGCACACCACGTCGGCCACCTGGACTCCTGTGTCGTCGATATAGTTGCAGGCCTGCACGCTGTTTCCCAGCCGTCTGAGGATGCGCACCACGCTGTCCCCTATTATACAGTTCCGGAGATGTCCGATATGCATAGCCTTGTTGGGGTTCACGTTGGTATGCTCCACAAGGATCCCTGTCCCGGTCTTCTCTTTGTTGCCGAAGGAATCTCCCGCGGCAAATATGTTTTTCAGGAGCTCCCGGGTATAAGAAGTATAATCCACTCTGAAGTTGATATAGCCCGGCCTGGAGACCTCCACCGCGGCGATAAAAGGCAGCTCCGCATTTCTCAGCCGTTCCGCCAGCTCCTCTGCGATCTCAAAAGGCGGCCTGCGGAGCTTCCCGGCAAAAGGCATACAGACTGCGGTGGAAAAATCGCCCATCTCCTTTTTGGGGGGCACGTTAAAGCTTACCGCAAGCCCGCTGTCGCCGAAATATTCCCGGATCTTTGCAATGATTTCTTCCTGAAGCATCAAATCATCTCCCTCTCTGCCGCAATGCGCAGCAGTTCCTTTATCTTTCTCATGGCCTTGCCTCTGTGGGACACGGCGTTCTTTTCCTCCGGAGAGGCCTCTGCCAGCCGGCAGCCCAGACAGGGCGCATAAAACACCGGATCGAACCCGAAACCGTTGCTGCCCCCGGGCTCAAATGCGATCTCTCCCTCCAGAAAGGCTTTTACGGTTATTATACGGGGATCGTTCCGATAAAAAACGTAATCGCCGTTTTCACCGGCTGCATTTTTCAGTTCCCGGATCAGATCCGCATCCGGTGAATACAGACAGGCGCAGCACACAAAACGGGCCCTCCTGTCTTCCGCGCCTTCCATCTCCGCCAGCAGTTTTCTGCACCTTTCCTCGTCTCCCGAGGCGTAGCGGGCGGAATATATCCCGGGGCGCCCTCCGAGACTGTCCACCTGCAGGCCGGAATCGTCTCCCAGGGACAGCATACCAAAACGTTTTCCGCAGCCTTCAGCCTTCAGCACGGCGTTTTCTTCAAAAGAAGAGCCGGTTTCCTCGATATCAAAAGCGGGATCCGGAATGCTGACAGGCTCTATGGGGATATCGGAGAAGAGAGCCTCCATTTCCCGCACTTTTCCCCTGTTCCGGGTAGCAAGAAGCAGCTTCATTTATACCCCGCCTGCTTAATGATCTCAAACAAACCGTTTATGCCTTCCTGAGCCAGATCCAGAAGAGCGTCAAACTTTTTGCGGGCAAGAGGATACCCCTCTGCCGTGCTCTGGACCTCTATGAGCCTTCCGGAAGAAGTCATGACAACGTTCATATCCACCCTGGCATTGGAGTCTTCCGCGTAAGCCAGGTCCAGAAAAGAATCGCTTCCCACTATCCCGCAGCTTACCGCCGCCACCTTTTCGGTATAGGGAAGCCTGGGTATCACGCGCTCCTCCAGGAGCCTTTGACAGGCGTCGGAAAAAGCAAGAAAGCTTCCCGTCACCGAAGCAGTGCGGGTGCCTCCGTCCGCCTGCACCACGTCGCAGTCCAGCCAGACGGTCCTTTCGCCCAGAAGGTCAAGATCCACGGCGCTGCGTATGGAGCGGCCGATGAGCCTTTGTATCTCCATGCTCCTCCCGTCGGGCTTTCCCCTGGTGATATCACGCTGCTTCCTGGTTTCGCAGCTGCAGGGAAGCATAGAATATTCGGCGCTTATCCAGCCGCTGCCGGTCCCTTTAAGGAAAGGAGGCACCTTCTCTTCCACAGATGCGGTGCAGATGACTCTGGTGTTCCCTATCTCTATCAGCACGCTGCCGTCTGCATTGGGCATAAAATCCCTGGTAAGGGTCACCGGCCTCAGTTCATCCGCCGCTCTTCCGTCAAAACGAACCATTACAGCACGCTGTCCAGTTTGCTTTTCAAAACAGGCTTGGGCTGCAGGCCTACCGTCCTTGCCGCGATCTCACCGTCCTTGAAAACTATAACGGTGGGAATGCTCATCACCTGGAACCTGGTGGCCGAATCGCCGTTGTCGTCGATGTCAATTTTCACAAATTTGATCTTTCCGGCATATTCCTCTGCCAGTTCGTCTATGACAGGCGCCAGCATCTTGCAGGGGCCGCACCAGGTCGCCCAAAAGTCCACCGCCACAGGGACGGGTGATTTCATGACCTCCTGCTCAAAATCGGCAGAAGAGATCTCTTTTACGTTACTCATTTTTATTGTCTCCTGTTTTCAGATTGCTAATTCAGTTCTTCTTCGGAAAGCCTGCCGGCGCCGTTCTCGGCGCTGCAGACCCACAGCTCGGGAACAACGCCGCAAACGGCGGCGTATTCCCTTTTCACATATTCGGAAAAGGCGTCTGCGGAAGCGGCTTCCACAAGGCTTACGGTGCAGCCGGCAAAGCCGGCGCCGGCAAGCCTTCCGGAAAGAGCGCCGGGAGCCCTGCGGGAGATCCCCACCATTGCCTCCAGCTCCGGTCCGGAGACCTCGTAATCGTCCCGGGCGGAATCGTGGCTCCGGTCCATCAGACGCCCGAAGGCTTCGTAGTCGCCGGCGCGGAGCACCTCGATGGCCTTGAGGCCTCTTTCGTTTTCCGAAATAACGTGGCGCGCCCTCATATACTGCTTTTCCGTAAGCTCGCCCTTGTGCTTTTCTATCATTTCCATATCGGCGTCTCTGAGAGCCTTTACCCGGGGATAGTGGGCCTGCAGCACGGCCACAGCCTCCTCGCACTGGGCGCGGCGGGCTCCGTATTCGCTGTCCACGAGCCCTCTTTCCTTCATGGTGTTGCAGACAACGATCTTATACCGGCTGCAGTCAAGGGGGAGCTGTTTATGCTCCAGGGTCCGGCAGTCCAGAAAAAGGGCGTGGTCTTTTTTGCCGTTTCTGGATACGAACTGATCCATGATGCCCGTACTCACTCCCACGAATCTGTTTTCCGCCTTTTGCCCCACGAGGGCCATATCCTTGCCGGACATCTCAACACCGTAGAGGGTCTGGAGCATCACTCCGGTGGCGTTTTCCAGAGCGGCCGAAGAGCTGAGCCCGCTGCCTATAGGCACGGTGCTTTGCAAAACTATGTCCGCGCCTCCGAAAACCGCTCCCGCTTCCGCGAGATATTTGACCACTCCCCTGCAGTAATTGCTCCAGAAACAAACCTCGTCTTTTCTGATGTCGTCCGCGCAAAACTCTGCGGTCTCGTTTTTGTTGACGGAATGGATGCGGATCTTATTTCCGTCTGTTTTTCTTCCGCAGGCCGCCACGTTCAGGTCCACGGCGATGGGAAGCACGAAACCGTCGTTGTAATCCGTATGGATCCCCAGAAGATCCACCCTTCCCGGGCTCTGTATGAAGGCTTCCGGCGCGCCGCCGAAAAGCTCCGAGAACCTGTTTTTCAGTTTTTCATATCTTGCTTTCACTTTTTATCTCCCAGGATATGCGACAACAAACGCTTCAGCTCGTTGTCGTCGGCGAATTCTATCACTATCTGTCCCTTTGTTTTCCGTTTCAGCACCCTGACGCCGGTGCCCAGCGCGTTTTTCAGAGCCGCCTCCGCTTCGGGGACGGCTATGGTTTCACGTGAAACATTTTTCGTTTTTTTACCGGCTGCGGGCTCGGACATATCCCCCAGGGGGTTGTTGATTATGCGGGCAAGCTCCTCGGCGTCCCTCACGGTAAGGTTTTCCCCGGCTATCCTTTCCGCAAAGGGGATGCGGTTCTCCTCGGCCACGGACAAAACGGCGCGGGCATGCCCTTCGCTGATATATTTTTTATTGAGCATATCCAGCACCGGCTCGGGCAGCGACAGCAGCCGGAGGAGGTTGGCAACGGCGCTGCGGCTTTTTCCCACCACAGAGGAAAGAGCCTCCTGGGTATAGCCGAATTCGTCTATAAGCTGCCGGTATGCCCTGGCCGTTTCTATGGGGCCTATATCCTCGCGCTGTATGTTCTCGATGACCGCCAGTTCCAGCATCTGGGTGTCCGTAACGTCGCGGACTATGGCGGGGATGGTTTTCAGGCCGGCCAGCCGGGACGCCCTGAAACGCCGTTCTCCGGCAATAAGCTGGTAGCCGCCGCCGTCTTTTTTTCTGAGAAGCACCGGCTGCAGGACGCCGTGTTTTTTTATGGATTCCGCCAGCTCTTCCAGGGCCTCCCGGTCGAACCGGCGCCTGGGCTGGAAAGGATTGGGCTCGATAAGCACCGTTTCCACTGCCACGGGAGCGCTTTCCGGCGCGTCTATCCGGTTCACGTTGAAAAGGTTTGCCAGCCCCTTACTCAAGGTTTTGTTTTCCAAATTCGGACACCTCCACAGAAAATGCTCCGTATATCTCCGCGCCTCTGGAGCCGGGGGCATAGGTAAAAATGGATTTCCCAAAGCCCGGAGCCTCGGAAAGCTTCGCGTTTCTCGGCACTATCACTCCCGACACCCGGGAACCGAAAAAGTCTTTCACTTCCTTTGCGATCCGTTCGCTGAGATCCGTTCTGTAATCGAACATGGTCAAAAGTATCCTGCCCACGGAAAGCTCCGGATTCAGGTTGCGCGTCACCAGGGAAATAGTCTGAAGCAGCTGGGTTATGCCCTCCAGGGCGTAGTATTCGCACTGGATGGGAAGAATGGTATATCTGGCGCAGGTAAGCACGTTTATGGTGAGAAGCCCGAGAGAAGGGGGACAGTCGATGATTATATAACCGTAATCTCCGCTCACTTCATCTGCGGCGAAGCTCAGCCTTTTTTCCCTGGACATAACGCTCATGAGCTCTATGTCCGCGCCGGCGAGATTCAGGGTGGCGGGGGCGATCCACAGGTTTTTTTCGCCTGTTTTCACCACCACGTCCTTCATGGACGCGCCTCCCGTCAGCACGTCATACATACAATGCTCAAGAGACGATTTGTCTATCCCCAGGCCTGTGGTAGCGTTGCCCTGAGGATCCATGTCCACCAGCAGCACCTTCTCGCCCAGTATCCCCAGGCCTGCCGCAAGATTTACTGCAGTGGTGGTTTTTCCCACTCCGCCCTTCTGGTTCACTACAGCATATATATTTTTCATTTATCCCTTACCCCGTATAAAAAAAACCGGAAACCTCCGGTATAAAAAACAAAGGAGAGACCGGGATTCGAACCCGGGGCGCCACGATAAAGTGGCGCGACGGTTTTCGAAACCGCTCCCTTAAACCGCTCGGGCACCTCTCCTTACAAAATTATTATACCCGTTTTAGGCCTATTATGCAAGTTTTTGCTCAAAAAGAACGTCCGTATTTCCCGAGAGCGTCAAAATAATACATAAGCCCTATCTGGCAGAAAGCGGTGCTTTCGGGATACATATTGTTGTAAACGGTATCCTCTGCGCCGTCTCCGTCCGTATCCTCCGCCCAGTTGTAAACGCCTCCCGTCTCGCTGAAGATGCGTATCCCCGGGGGATTGTTCCCCAAAAGGTATTCCGCAATTTTCCGGCATCTGTCAAGATACCGTATATCTCCGGTCACAGTATAAAGAGAGGCAAGAGCCTGGAGCCAGTGCCCCGTCTGATAGTAAAAGAACTGGCCCTTTGCCTTCCAGGCGCCGTCTGCCCTTCCCCAGCGGTAAGTCATTTCCCCGGGGACGAGAGAAAGCCCGAAATTGACGGCCTCTCCCCCGAATTCGCTGCGCCGGACGTAAAGGGAAAGCCAGTAGTCCGCCCCCCGGACGGCGCATTTTTTCCACCTTTCTGCGCAAGGGTCTCCGGCAAACGCCCTGCAGCCCTCCGAAAGCGCCGCCACCGCCATGCTGTCAACGTTGGGATATACGCTCCAGCGGCCTTCCGACTGCAGGCAGCACAGGGCGTCGAGACAGCTTTTGCAGGCTTCCTTAAAGGATACGGGCCGGCCGTTTTCTGCCGTGAATGCCGTTTCGTTTCCCCATATCCCGGCGATTACGGCAAGCCCCAGGGAAAGGTAGGCGTGCTCTCCGGCGTCTCTCCAATAGGGGTGTCCTTCGCTGTCGGTTTTTGTATATCCGCCGTCAAAGCCGTCCCGCAGGCAAAAGCCCAGCCCCATGCGTATCGCTTCCTTTACCTTTTCCCTTTGGGGGTTCCCGGGGTCGCAGACGGCGCTTTCGCACAGGGCCCATATGCATCTTCCGTTCAGGACGCCGCCTGCCGCATAATCCAGAAACGCCGGGTTATAAAACCAGCCCGTTCCCTCGGTCATAAAGTCTCCGTTTACAAACATCCCGTAGCGGAAGGCCCCTTTGGTGTATTTTTCTCTTATCCCTCTGTGGTCCGTAAGCGCCAGGGTCCCTTCGGAGGCGTTCTGCATGGCCATAAGGTTCTCCGTCCCCTGCCGGCACATTTCCGCCAGGTTGTCGTCAAAGGGCTTCCCGAAACGGGGAAGGCGCATGAGATACATTATGAGGATATCGGAAAAGTCGTTGGAAAAGGCGTAGGGCATATAATTCCCGAAAGCGTTGTTTTCCGGGTCATTGTCCAGAGGGTGGTCGTTGGTGGAATTGAACCAGGAAGGCCACACGCTTTGCCAGAAACACCGGGCCGGCCTGTTTCCCAGGGGGAAGCCTTTGTCCCTTCCCGCAAAATCATAAAGGGCAAAATCTTTTTTGAAGGCCGCAAGGTCTTCGGGGCGGGCCAAATCGAAGCCGTTTTCGTATATCCTTCCGGAAAGCCGGGCGCCTTTGCTGTTCATATACAGGTTCAAAAGACGCCTTACCTGCGGGAATTCCTTTGCTTTTGCGTCTCTTCGCCCCCTCTTGTCCAGAAGATCGTTGGTAAAGGCGGAGGGAAGCTCCGGAAAGCTGCTGCCCACAAAGCATATCACCGCCCCTTCCGCGCTTTCTTCGCCACCGAAGCCGTCATGCGGGGAAGCGTCTATATAGTAAATATCCTCCCGGGCTTTCCCCCGTCCGAAAGGGTATCTCACGGAAAAACAGCCGTCGGAGCCGGCCGGGGCAGTTTTGCGAAAGGAACGCCCCGTTTTCCCTTCCGTCACCCGAAGATATACGCGGTCCCCTCCGGCGACATGCCCGGAGATATCAAAAAACCCCGGAGCCGCGTCTTTTATCCCGCAGCAGGAAAGAGTGACGCCTGCCTTTCCGAATGCTCCGCAGGAAAGGAGCAGGACCGCCGTCAGCAAAATGATCTTTTTCATACGCCGCCTCCGTTTCACGTGAAACATTTGGGGCACGACGCCCCGCGTATATTGTAGCATCCCGAGAAAACAAATACAACATATTTTTCCTCTTGCAATAGATATGAGATAAACAGTATAATAAAGAGGGCGAAAGGCCCACACACGCGGAACGCGATCCCAAGGAGTCTCTATGAAAAAATTCAACATAGGGGTGATAGGCTGCGGATACATAGCCAAAAAAGCCCATTTTCCGAACATAGCATCCAAATACAACCTTTGCGCCGTGTCCGACACGGACCTGAGCAGGGCGGAGGCGGTAAAAAAAGAATACGGAGCCGAATACGTTTTTGACGATTATAAAAAGCTGCTGGCCCTGAAAGAGCTCGACGCAGTGCATATCTGCGCTCCGAATTATCTCCACGCCCCCATAGCTCTGGAAGCTCTGGAGGCCGGAAAGCACGTGCTGGTGGAAAAGCCAGTCGCCACCACTGTAAAAGACGCCGAGGCCATATACCGGAAAGCCCGGGAGAAAAAGCTGAAGGCCATGTCCGCCAACTGCTTCAGATACCTTACAGAGTGGAGCATACTGAAATCCTTTATAGACAGCGGGCGGCTGGGAGAGATATATTACGTCAACGTCAAGGCCATGAGAAGGCGGGGGATACCTCCCCACGGCGTGTTTACCAACAAGGCGCTGCAGGGCGGGGGGCCTCTTATAGACATAGGGGTCCATCAGCTGGATCTGGCGGTATATCTTCTGGGAATCCGAGACCGGCGAGGGTCACGGGGCAGATCTGGACAAAGATCGGCAACACCCCCGGCCACGCCTGGGCCGAGCGGGGCCCCTGGGACCATGAGAATTATGATATAGAAGACCTGGCCTGCGGTTTCGTGCATTTTGACAACGGAGTGGTGATGAACGTGGAGGCATCCTTTGCGGCAAACATCAAAGAGGATATATTCCGGGTAAGCCTTATGGGGACCAGGGGCGGAGCAGACAGCAAGCCTCTCGCCGTCTGGACCGAAGACTGCGGCGTACTGCTGGACGCCGTCCCCCATTACGTTCCCGTCACCAATTTCTACGCCGCGGAGATAGACGGCTTCTACAAGGCGGTGGAGGAAGACACGGAGGTGCCCGTCAAGCCCGAAGAAAGCGTGAACGTGCTGAAGATAATCGAAGGTATCTACGAATCCTCCCGCCAGGGGAAGGAGATACTGCTTTAAAAAACTCACTATCCCTTTTTAGCAAACGCCCCCCGCGGGGCGTTTGCTTTGTTCCTCTTCTTTTACCCTCCGGGGCCCCGAAAAGCTTCCAAAAAGTTTGTTTTTCTGTGACCGGCCGCCGCGTATATATGCTATAATAGTTATGTAACGCAACAAGGAGAAACCATATGGAAACAGAATCCGGCAAAACACCCTTCGTCCACCTTCACATGCACTCGGAATACTCCATTCTTGACGGTCTTTCGGGAATAGATTCCATGGTAGAAAGAGTGAAGGCTCTGGGCATACCTGCCGCCGCCCTCACCGACCACGGAGTGATGTACGGGAACCTGGCCTTTTACGACGCCTGCAACAAAGCGGGGATAAAGCCCCTGCTGGGCTGCGAGATATACGTTGCCCCCCGTTCCATGGAACAGAAGGAAAGGGGCATAGACGACAAAAACTATCACCTGGTGCTGCTGGCAAAAAACGAAAAGGGGTACCGGAATCTGGTCAAGCTGGTGTCCAGAGCATATATATCGGGTTTTTATTACAAGCCCAGGGCAGACAAGACCCTCCTGAAGACCTACAGCGAGGGGCTCATCGCCCTGTCTGCCTGCCTGGGAGGCGAGATACCTCAGATGATACTGTCGGGAAATATGGACGCCGCCCGGCAGGCTGTCGGCGAGTATGCCGATATTTTCGGAAAAGACGATTTTTATCTGGAGGTTCAGGACCACGGGATCCCCGAAGAAAGGCTGGTTGCAGAGGCTGTTCAGAAGCTTGCGGACGAAACCGGACTGAAGGCAGTCTGCACCAACGACAGCCATTATACACTGCGGGAGGACAGCGACGCCCACGACACTCTTATCTGCATTCAAACCAAAAAAATGAAATCCGACCCGGACCGTATGAAATATGAACCGGAAAAATAC
>JAGDAG010000203.1 GCA_017959625.1 Abditibacteriota bacterium
CCTGAAGGCCGGGGTCCGGCACCTGGACTACACGGCGCCTGAAGCCTACAACATAGGCGCGGACCGGGCCGGCTTTCTGAGAGGGCACCTGAACAACGTTTACGGGCGCTTCGTATCCGGCGGCAAGCCCGTTATGTGGCCGGAATACGGCAGCCCCCTCTTTTATTACGGCGGAGGGGTCAACCGGGACAACTACCGCCCCGGCGCCGGCTACAGCCGGCTGGCCAACGAGGCCGCATATTATGCGGGGATGGCGGACTTTATCATAGAGACCAAGGCCAACGGAGCCCTGGGCTGGTGGTTCCCCGGCGGCTACAGGGTGGACGAGATGTCCGACTTCGGCATCACCAACCACGACGGCACCCTGAGGCCCGCCGGAGCCATGATCATGGAAAAATCCCCTCTCATAGTGAAGGGCTTTGAAAAGGAAGAACGGGAAAAAGAGATCTTTGAGATAGACCGCGACCTCTACGCCTCCGGCTACGCGGGGCTGTTTACGGAATTTTCACCGAGGATAGCGGACAGCTTCATGAGGGGCAAAGAGCCCGTCCTGAAGACCGCCGCCACCGGGACCACCACCGCCACGGTCCCCCGCGTCGCCGTGGGCAACACCCCCTACAGGGAGGGGAAGAACCCCATAAAATACCTGTCATCGGAATTCGACTTCGTCAGGCTGGGAAAGGCCGAGGTGATAGAATCGGCAGAGATGACTCTCCCCAAAGGAAAGGACGCCGTCCTGGAATGCCGGGTTGCAAATACGGACGAGCCTCTGTGGCTTGCGGCCCCCGGGCCGGGACGGGTGAGCCTGTCCGTCACCGCCGGCGGGCGGACGGAGTATTATCCCGTAAAGCGGGACACCGCCGCGTTTGAGGCCGCGGACTTCAAGGGCATAAAGCTGGCGGGAGAGCCGGAAGAAGTGACGCTGCGGATGTGGTGCGAAGGCATCGGCGGCTTCGGCGAGACGGTGCGGCTCCGGCTCACTTACAAATAAGCCCCCGGGCAGGACGGGAAATGATGAAAACCATATTGATACTTGCGGCGGTATTGTTTGCCGCGGCGGCCATGGCGGCGGGAGCCTCCGATACCCGCAGTTTATCTAAAAAAATGAAAGTACCCAAATACAGCGTATGGAACGAAGCGGATATCACCTCCATCCGCCCCGCGGGGCGTTTTGCCGCTTTTCTCGAAACTCAGATCAAGGGGCTCACGGGGCATCCCGAAGCCCACGGCATCCCCTTCAACACCCCCGGCTGGATGGCGGACCATATAAACCCGGCTATCCCGCCGGAAGGACGCTGGGTCCTCTATGAGCACATGGGCTACTACTCCGACGGCGCCATACGCTGCGCCTACCTGACGGACAACAAAGAGCTGGCGGAAAAGGCGGAGGCGCCTTACAGGCATTTTTTTGAAAGAGAAGGCGCTCTCGGGCCGGAGGCTATCCGGGACCCCTCCATATCCTGGAACAGGTGGCCTTACGCCACCTTTCTCAGGGGCGCGATCCCGTATCTCACCAAAAACCCCGGCGAAGCGAACGTAAGAAAGCTGGCGGATTTCTTTCTCACCGATACCGCAGATTACAGCGAATACCGGGCGATCTGCTGCCTGGAGATAATGCTCTGGCTGTATGAAAAAACCGGCGACCGGCGCCTTCTGAACAAGGCGGAAAAGGCCTACGACATGTTTCAGACCCGCGGTTACGACAGCAGCATAGCCAAAATGCAGTCCGATATCCCCAGCCATGAGCACGGGGTCTCCCACAACGAGATGTGCAAAATGGCCGCCGTCATGTATGAATACACCGGAGAGCGGGCGTATCTGGACGCGGTGGAAAACGAGTTCCGGAAGCTGGCAAAATACAGTATCATGGTGAACGGAGTCATTTCGTCTTCCGAGGGGATCAAGGGCAAAGACTCCCTGGCCAGCAACGAGACCTGCAACGTCACCGACCAGATGTGGGCCCTTTCCAAGCTGCTGAGGGCCTCCGGCAGGCCCCTTTACGCCGATATGATAGAGAGGATCTGCTTCAACGCCCTCCCCGGCTGCGTGCTGAACGACTTCGGGGGGCTGCAGTATTTCTCCTGCCCCAACCAGATACTCGCCGACGCCCACAGCAACCACAACGAGATGTTCAAAAGCCACACCTGGATGAGCTACCGGCCAAAGCCCGGCACGGAATGCTGTTCCGGCAACGTGCACCGGGCCATGCCCTGCTATATATCGGAGATGTGGGCGGAAAACGCCGAAGGCGGCGTGTTTGCCGCACTTTACGGCGCCTCGGAATACACTGCCCGAAACGGCGCCGTTATAACGGAGGACACCGATTACCCCTTTGACGAGACCGTATCCTTTTCCGTAAAGGCGCCGGCGGAGTTCGACCTGTATCTCAGGATCCCCGGCTGGTGCTCCGCTCCGGAACTCACGGTGAACGGCCAAGCTGCAAACACGGAAAAGGGCAGATATTTCCCCGTAAGGGTAAAGGACGGGGACAGGCTGGAGCTGCGGCTGCCCATGGAGATCAGCCTTTCCCGGTGGCCCGAAAACGGCATCGCCCTGGAAAGGGGCCCTCTGGTCTATTCCCTGGCCATAGACACGGAATGGAGCGACGACCCTTCCGACGACAGATTCACCCCGGATTTCCCGGCGCAGAAGGCGTATCCCAAAAGCCCCTGGAACTACGCCCTCGCCCTGGACGAGCCGGATTTCATAAACAGGATAAAGGTGGTCAAAAAAGAAACGAAGGGCATGCCCTGGAGCCCGGAGACCTGCCCCGTAGAGCTCTACGCTCCCGCAAAGCGGGTGCCCGGGTGGAAAGCCATAAAGGCCCGGGAAGCCATCGGCTATTTCCCCGTGGAAGGCAAGGAAGGGCTGCACCCGGTAAAGAAGACCGGCGATTTTACCTTTACCCCTCCCCTGCCCTCTCTTGCGGTGCGGGCGGCCTGCCGGAAACAGGAAACCGAGACGGTGAAGCTCATCCCCTACGGGGCGGCCAAGCTGAGGATCACCATATTCCCGGATTACCGCTTTGACAGCTTCCTGACGGACGAACAGGCCGTAGCGCAGGAGCCGGACACCCATCTGGATTATGAGCTGTTCGGCAATTAAAGCAAAGGGGGCTTAAAGCCCTTTTTGTTTTGCCGGCCTGCGCCGCTTTCCGAAACGCCGTTTTCAAAATGATTATATTATATACAATTATACTGCTGATTTCAGCCGCCCTCCCCCTCTCTGCGGCGGTGAGGTGCCGTACGGGGGTCTATTCCGGCCTCGCAGAAGACGGCGCAGTCTCCTTCCGGGGCATACGCTACGCCCTGCCGCCCCTGGGAGAGAGGCGGTTCGCGCCTCCCGAGCCCGTCCCCGCAAGCAACGCCTCCTTTGAGGCCGTCCGTTTCGGAGACGCCTCGCCGCAGCCCGCTCCCACCCCCAACAGGCAGAGCGAGGACTGCCTTTGGCTGAACGTATGCGCAGATATGTGTCCCGGGCGGAAAGACAGGCCCGTTATGGCGTTC